>NYWG01000088.1 GCA_002684915.1 Verrucomicrobiales bacterium | reverse complement strand
AATATCGTTGCGTAACTCAATCGATATTAGACCTTTAGAGACCAAAAATACTGTTTTTATCCACTTGCATACAAATCACCAAAAATGGTGTATTTTCGATTTAAAAACAGTTTTTATAGAGAGTGTTGGAAAGTTTCTCACCAGTTATTCACACAATCTGAAAAGTGTGCCAAATTGTCTCTATGCTGTATGTATTGACAAAGGGATAGCTCACAATTAGTTTGCCCGCCTGCTTGCGGGCTAAGGGCACTTTATGGCTAGTCCGTTGATGACAATAAAGAAAGGAAGTGAGTATCTTTTGACTGAAATAAGAGTTAGAAAAGGGGAATCATTAGATAAGGCATTACGCCGGCTGAAGAAGCGTCTTGATCGTGAAAATGTGATCAAAGACGCACGTAATAATCGTTACTATGAAAAGCCGTGTACGCGCCGTCGTCGCAAGATGAAGGTAGCTAAGTTCTCGCAAATGCTGAGAACACGTTACGCTGATAATTGATTTATAGCGATTTTGTAGCCGGAAGTTGCCTACTTGGTGGCTTCCGGCTATTTTTTTTTAAATGTATTCGTTTTCCACCTGTTGGAATTCCCATCGGCACACTGATGGTCGTGCTATGCTTGAAGAGATTCGTGAGCTTGGCTTCGAGTATGCTGAATTGAGCCATGGTATTCGATTAAGTTTGGTCCCAGGGATAATTGATGCATTCCAAGCAGGTGTTATTAAGATTTCTACACTTCACAATTTCTGCCCGCTTCCAATTGGGTGTAACCATGCGAATCCGAATGTCTTTAAATTCTCTTCTACTGATTCGAGGGAGCGTGAAAATGCTTATAAGCACACGCTGAAAACAATTGAATTTGCAGATCGTCTAGGCGCGAAATTAATTGTACTACATATGGGAGAGATCAATATGCGCAATTATACCGATAAGCTAATTGATCTTTTAGAGGCAGGTAAACAGGATACCCCAAAATATCAAAAAGTTTGTCAAAAAGCTGAGATCAAGCGCGAAAAAGCCAAGGCTAAATACTGTGAAAATGCTTATGAAATGCTGGAGCGAATTGTTGAGCAGGCAGCTATGCGAGGAATTAAGCTCGGAATTGAAATTCGGGAGGATCTTGAAGAAATTCCGCTAGATAGCGACTGGGATTTTTTCTTTCAAAGGTTTGAGGATCCAACGGTTTGCTATTGGCATGATATAGGACATGCGCAAATCAAAGAGAATCTTGGATTTATTCATCATAGGCTGCATTTAGAATCAATGGCTTCGCGCCTAGGGGGATTTCATTTACACGACGTTGAGTTTCCTGCTCGAGATCATCGTCCTCCGGGTAGAGGGATGATTGATTATGAGGGGCTGAAGCATCTTGTTAAGCCTGATCACATTAAAGTATTTGAGTTAAGCCCAAGTTTAAAGCCTGAGGCGGCTAGGGAGGGAGTAGCACATCTAAAATCCGTTTGGGGGCATGAGTGACCCCAAAGCCTAATCTATTAAAGTTCATTTTTAAATTAGCGATCTGCTTAATTTTGGTCGCGTGGATTTTGCACACGGTTTTTGCTGGTGAAGCAGAGAATGGCCTGAAGCTCGAAGGTCGAAATTGGGCCGAACTGTCACTGGTGGAAAAGTTTCGAGAAAGTTGGACTAAGGGGCCTTCGAGCTTATGGAAAACAACTTCTAATGTGGAATTAGGATGGCTGATGATTTCACTGATATTCATGGGATTTACAATAGTCATTGGAGTTATTCGCTGGCGAATAGTGCTTTCTGTTCAGGGATTAAAGTTTTCGTTTAGAAGAGCTATGGGAATTTCTTTAGTAGCACACTTCTTTAACTCCTTTTTACTAGGGGCTACAGGAGGAGACTTACTTAAGGCATATTTTGCTTCGGAAGAGACCAGTCATAAAAAAGTAGAGACGATAACGACAGTTGCAGTCGACCGGCTTTTGGGGCTTTTTTCGATGCTTTTGTTTTGCTCTATCTTAGCCCTGATAAATTGGGATGTTGTCATTAGTGAAAAACGCTTTATGGCTGTGATGTTGTTGGTTCTGAGCATGCTATTTCTAAGTGGAATGTTCATGATGCTGTCCTTTTGGGGCGGCCCCACTAATTCGCGCTTAAAATTCGAGTTATTCCTTAAGAAGCTGCCTAAAGGCGCCTCGTTAGTTCGTTGTATTGAGGCCTGCAGATCTTATGGTGAAAAACCTAGTTTCCTCCCTCGAGTGCTTGGTTGGTCGATGCTATTGAACTTTGCTTGCGTGATGCAGATACTTGCTCTTGGTTTGGGGCTTGGTTTGGATATGGGAAGTCATTTACTTGTAATAATGCTGATAGTCCCTGCTGTCATTTGCATCAGTGCCCTACCTATTACACCAAGTGGGATTGGGATTAGAGAGAACTTATATGTCGCGCTTCTTTCATCGACAGCCATTGGGATTGACCAAAAAGCTGCGTTATCACTATCAATTTTGGCATTTGCGGGTAGTTTGCTTTGGAGTCTAGTGGGGGGCATAGTGTACTTTTTTTTCCGAAGTAANAATACTCTTGATCGAGGCTAATTTTAGTTCTGCAAATTTCCGATTTACAATGCTTTTAGAAGGANTTTCAATTCTCCTAAACGTTTATCNGGAGTACNCTTTTCAAATCGTGGATACTTGCCCCCAAGNGTGATTAGGCTGCCGTTTCNGGTAAACATAATTTTGTCTTCCCTAGTCTCTATTGATGTTACTTTTTTAGNAGCTGCGAGTATTTTTAATTCTGCAACACGAAGGAGTCGGTCTACTGGTTTTGGTATTGGCCCAAATCGATCGCGAATTTCCTCTTTCACTACCTTAAGGTCTTTCATATCGAAGAATTGTGCGAGTTTTCGATAGATAGTTATTCTTTGACGTGTTTCTGGGATATAATCAAAAGGTAGATAAGCCGGAGCACGTCCAATATCCTTTTTTTCTAAATGTAATTTGTTTGGCTGATTTTCGCTGTCATCAGAGGAAACCTCAATGGTGCGAGGGATGTAGACTTCCAATCCTAGTTTTTTTTGTTTTGGATTTTCCTTTTTAGCTTTGCGTTCTTCACCAGGGTGTAGTGCGAGAAAATCGATTGATACTGTGACCTCTATTCGGTGTTGAACTTTTTCTCCCTTTAGTCGTGTTACGCTTTGTTTTAATAATTGGCAGTATAGTTCGAATCCAACGGCGGTGATATGCCCGCTTTGCTGCGCTCCAAGAATATTGCCAGCGCCTCTAATTTCGAGGTCACGCATGGCGATTTTGAACCCACTACCAAGTTTAGAATATTGTTTTAAAGCGCTGATACGTTTGCGAGCATCTGAGAGCAGTGCGGCATGTCTTGGTAAAATCAGATAAGCATAAGCCTGATGTTTATAGCGGCCAACGCGACCTCGCAACTGGTAAAGCTCGCTTAGGCCAAAACGGTCTGCTCGGTCAATAATCATGGTGTTAGCATTAGGGATGTCGACGCCGCTTTCAATGATGGTGGTAGAAAGAAGAATATCGGCCTTGCCGCTGACGAATTGTGTCATTACTTTCTCAAGTGTTCCGCTAGCCATTTGACCGTGCCCGACAATCAGTCTTGCTTTAGGCACTAATTTGCGGATTCGTTCAGCCATAGTCTCAATTGTAGTTACACGATTATGCAGGAAGAATACTTGTCCTCCTCTGTTGAGTTCACGTTGGATCGCGTTGCGAATGATTGTCTCATCGAATTCTATTACCGTTGTCTCGATCGGTAGTCGGTCTTGGGGAGGTGACTCAATTGTGCTCATATCGCGAGCTCCGGTGAGAGCCATATGAAGGGTGCGGGGGATAGGCGTAGCGGTGAGGGTCAGTACATCAACCGTTTGTCGTAGCATCTTAAGCTTCTCTTTGTGCAATACTCCGAAGCGTTGTTCTTCGTCGATAATCACTAGCCCTAGATCTTTGAATTTAATGCTGTCTTGGATGAGTTTGTGTGTGCCAACAACGATATCCGTCGAGCCTGTAGCGAGTCCTTTGATAGCAGTTTCAGATTGTTTTTTAGTGCGGAATCTGGAGAGCAACTCCACAGAGATCGGAAAGTCGTTCATTCTTTCTAGGAATGTATTGTAATGCTGTTGCGCTAATACAGTAGTCGGCACAAGCATGGCAACCTGCTTTCCTTCCATCACTGCCTTAAATGCTGCACGAATTGCTACCTCAGTTTTTCCGAAACCGACATCTCCACAGACTAAGCGATCCATGGGCTGAGGTTTTTCCATATCTTGCTTTGCTGCCTTTATTGAAGCCCATTGGTCGGGTGTTTCTTCGTATGGAAATGCGCCCTCAAATTCTCGTTGCCACGGAGTGTCTTCACTATAAGCATGACCGGGCTGAGATTCACGAGATGCCTGAATTTTCAATAGTTCAGCTGCGAGATCGGCTACAGCTTTTTCAGCATCTGATTTGGCCTTACCCCAGCGCTTGCTCCCGAGAATGCTTAGAGGTGGTTTTGCCTTTCCTACTCCAACATATTTGCTAACGAGATGTGCTTCTGATACTGGGACATATAGTTTTGGAGGCTCTTGTTCTTGATCGCGTGTCCCAAACTCGATAGCTAGGCACTCATGTCCTTCATCGGCGGTTTTTTCTCCCGATTGTTTTTTTCTATTTTCAGTTGGCAGGATTTTTAGTCCGATATAACGACCGATGCCATGCTGCAGATGAACAACGTAGTCTCCTGCGTTTAGATCAGTGAAATCAATTTCAAGTGCGGAGCGAGAGGCTAATGCGTGAGGTGATTTAAGGCGACGAGGACGTTGCGAACGATAGCGGCCAAAGATCTCAGAGTCGGTAACTATGACTAGATTGGCTGACTCAATAAGGAAGCCTCGAGAAATATGCCCAATAGTGCGAATCGGTTGAGGCTCTTTATTTTGTGTGCCAAAACCATATTCAGCCCACAGTTCGTCAAATCTCTGCAGTTCTGATTTAGTGCTGCAAATTATCCAGACGTGATAACTGCCGCGTAGCCATCGGTGTATTTGGTCGAAAAAATCTCGACGCTGTCTTTCGGCAATTTCTGTATTACCTGATGTTTGCCCAAGGGGCCGGTAGTGTTCGAGGCTGTGTATGGGCAGCTCACTTTTGTTTGTGGCTTCGCGGATCTCGACTACCGTTCCATTTTCATGTGCGCGTTGGATTGTTTCCTCCCAAGTGTCGTGAAACTGATCTGTTTTTGGAACTTGTTCTAGATAATCTATTGCGCGTTCTTCTATTTCCTCTGGTTCAATGAAGACGAAGATCGGATCCCCTGTTAGATGTTCTGTAAGACTGGTGGTTTTGTAATTGGCATCGATGATGAGTTCTTGCTTTAAGATCCCCAACTCTCCGCCAGGGGAAATTGTGGCCTGTTTAATCTTGCCTCGTGAAATTTGTGTTTGAGGATCAAAAGTTCGAAGTGATTCAATTACATTGCCAAAGAACTCAAAACGAATTGGCCAAGGGCTTGTCAGAGGAAAGACGTCTAGTATGCCGCCGCGTAATGCAATCTCTCCCTTTTGGGTAACCTGTGCTTCAGGCTCGTAGCCTTGATCCTCAAGCCATTCGACCAAGTCCAGTGGATCTATTTGGTCTCCAAGTGCAAAATTGCGGAATCTTTTTTTTAGTTCCTCCAGCGTAAAGGTTCGCTGAAGGAAGCCGATTCCGTTAGCGACTACTAATGGACGTGGCGCGGCTTCCTTTTTTGTCTTGGTTAAATATATGAGTGTGTCAAGTCGTTCGCTTAATACATCCGCATGAGGTAGTCGTGACTCGTGCGGAAGGACGTCCCATGCCGGGAAGAATTGAGGATCAGATGCTTTAAAGTCTCGCTTGGTTAAATATTGAAGCCATGTTCTGAGCTCCTCATGAATCTGTTCCTGAATTTGGACGGTCGGGCAAACAACTAATATTGGATGTGTTGTAAGTAGTTGAGAAATGACAGCAATCAAAAAGGCTTCGCTGCCTGAGCTCACATCGTTTAGAGACAATAATGCACCCTGCTCCTCTGCTTTTAATAAGGGCTTAAAAGCGGGAGAATTGCATAAATAGGCCAAGTTGGCCTTGTTGTCTGGTGGGTCCAGACTCAAAATCTCTGCAAGAACATGCGCAAACGGTACTCAGTCGTCAAATTCTCAACCTAAATGCCTTCAAAATTTTAAGTATATTTTTTTAAAAACCTCTCTGATGTAGTTGGCAGAAAGGTTTTTTTGAGCAGAATCCTTACTCAGTTAGTAGAAAGTAAACTGATTTACGGTCAGAGCGTTGACACCATCCATGTGTTTCCATAGCGTCTCTGCGCTAATAAGCAAAACCTCAGTTTAACTTTGGGGTTCATATAAATAGACAAAAAGAAATGTCGAATACCATTCTAGTGGGAGCCCAATGGGGCGATGAGGGCAAAGGCAAGATCATTGATTTCATGACCGAGCAGGCGGATATCGTTGTTCGTGCTCAAGGGGGCGCTAATGCAGGGCATACCGTTATTGTTGGAAAAACCCAGTACATTTTACACCTTATCCCTTCGGGGATTTTACGAAAGCGGACAAAGTGTGTCATTGGGAATGGAGTAGTGGTTGATCCGATCGGGTTAGTAGAAGAGATAGATGGATTGATCAAGGCAGGTATTAATCCTAAAGGCCGATTATATGTAAGTGATGCAGCCCATATGGTTTTTCCTTATCACAAGGCGCTTGATGCTGCTCGCGAAGCGTTAAAGGGGAAAAATAAAATCGGAACTACAATGCGCGGGATTGGTCCTGCTTATGGTGATAAGATTGATCGCACAGGACTTCGTATGGGGAGCATACTCGATCCAAAATACTTTGCAGATCAATTGAGGGAAAGTACTAAGCGCGCGAATGCCTTGCTTAAGACCCTTGGCGCTAAGCCGGTTCAGGTGAAGGCAGCACTTGAAAGCGTTCAAAAGGCTACTCGCCGATTGAAGCCTTACGTGACGAATACGTTTCAGATGCTGCATGAGGCGTCTGCTGCCAAAAAAAGGATTTTATTTGAAGGGGCTCAAGGCACGTTCTTGGACATAGACCATGGAACCTATCCGTATGTTACATCTTCGAATACAACCTCAGGTGGTATGTGTACAGGTTCTGGTATTTCGCCGACGATGATTAATCGGGTTGTCGGTGTGGCTAAGGCTTATACCACGCGCGTAGGGGAAGGGCCGATGCCGTCTGAGGATATTCTAGTAGGAGATCTACTTCATGGAATGGGCCGTGAGTATGGAGCGACGACAGGTCGTGAACGGCGATGTGGGTGGTTTGATGCGGTTACCGTAAGGCAGGCTGTTATGGTCAATGGTATTACTGACTTGGCTGTGACGAATTTTGATGGCTTGGACACATTGCCAGAGATTAAAATTTGTGTCGCCTATAAGGCTGGAAGCAAGCGTTTCGACCTTCAGCCAAGCGACCTTAAAGTGCTGAGCAAATGCAAGCCGGTTTATGAGACATTTCCGGGATGGCAAGAGCCCACCGATAAAATACGAAAGTGGAAGGACCTCCCGTTGAATGCCCGCCGTTATGGGCAGGCTCTTGCTAAGCTTACAGGCACCAAGCTACGATTCGCTTCGGTTGGACCGGCTCGTTCGCAGACGATCACTCTTTAGTCAATTTTGACCAAGTGCATGTAAATGCTCCACAGCTCAGTGAAAAAGCTCTAGCCGTTTTACCTACGCACATTGCGATTATCATGGATGGTAATGGTCGGTGGGCTAAGGAGCGAGGCTTACCTAGAGTAGAAGGGCACCGTCGTGGAGCTGAATCAGTGCGTGCTGTGTTACGTGCAGCTTCTCGGTTGGGAATAAAATATCTTACGCTCTATGCTTTCTCGGTTGAGAATTGGAATAGGCCCCAAGACGAGGTAGACACATTGATGAAATATCTCGCCCGATATCTAAAATCGGAACAACGCGAGATGGCCGATAATAATATTAGGTTGCAGGCTATTGGCCAAACGGAAAGGCTTCCTGAATTCGTGCGAGAGCAACTTGAGGACACCAAGGCTTTCCTTGGGCAAAACAAAGGGACAATTCTTACCCTCGCGCTAAGTTACGGAGGGCGAACCGAGTTGGTTGATGCTGTTCGAAGCATTGCAGAAAAAGCACGGGCAGGAGGAATTATTCCTCAAGATATTTCCGAGGGAACCATCTCGGAACATCTTTACACTTCCGGGATGCCAGATCCTGATCTACTTATACGGACTAGCGGGGAAATGAGAATAAGCAATTTTTTATTATGGCAAATTTCCTATTCTGAGCTGGTGGTGACCGAAAAACTTTGGCCGGATTTCGATGAGTTAGAATTCTGCGCAGCGGTGGAAGAGTTCGCTGTGCGCAATCGACGTTTTGGAAAAGTTTGACCCTAACTCAACCGACTGAAAGTCTCTCGTAAATCACATGCCTGAAGCCGAACCCCATCCACAAAAAAACATTTCAAAAGCAGCCGTGTTCCTGAGGAGGCTGTGTACTACTGTAGTCTTGCTCGGTGTAGTGTTTTTTGGATTGCTTAGCGGGGGGCCTTTGTCAGTTGCTTTAGTTGGGGGATTGGTCATGCTGCTTAATATTGTCGGCTTGTTGGAATTCTATGGAATGGTTAAGGAGAGCCAATTGCCGCGTTTTAAGTGGATTGGTCTCTCTGGCGGAATCGTATTAATAGGTTCACTTTTTTTGTATCTTTCCCAGCTGGCCGACAAATGGTGGGAAGCGGGTATTCCTACAATGGCTAACATAGCCGAGATAGAGGTAAATATTATTGCCGGAATTATGCTGGTCCTGCTTATAAGAAGGGTACTTACTCATCCCGCGCCTTCAGTTTTTTCAATTGTTGGTAATACAATGTTGGGAGTGCTATATGTATCGTGGCTTCTGGGTTTTGTTCTGAAGATTTTCTTTTATCAAGTGCCGGCAGAAGTTCCCTTTGACGGTGGGATTTGCCTGTTATTTTTTATTCTTGTTACAAAGTGCAGTGACATGGGCGCTTATTCACTGGGCTCATTGATTGGACGTCACAAAATGATCCCAAAGGTAAGTCCTGGCAAAACGTGGGAAGGGTTTTTTGGTGCAATTATTTTGTCTACAGTTGTTGCTCTGGTATTCGCACATTATTTTGGAGAATCGAAACTTGGCGGAATGAAGATTATTCATGCTGCTGTTTTGGGTCCGTTGCTTGCTGTAGGCGCAGTAATGGGAGATTTGGTTGAATCGGTTTACAAACGCGATTCTGGAGCAAAGGATTCTGGGGCTTTTTTTCCAGGGATTGGAGGGATACTTGATTTGATTGACAGCTTATTGTTAAACGCTCCGATTATGTATTTTTACCTACACTTGGTTCTATTCAATGACTAGCCGAACTTAAAATGAGAAATGTCGTTCTATTAGGAAGCACAGGGTCCATAGGCACTAGCACTGTGAAGGTGGCAGAGGATTTGCCGGATGACATTCGCCTGGTCGGCATGGCTGCGGGAGGCAATGAAAAATTACTATTGCAACAGGCAAAACAATTCCGCCCTGAATTAGTCTCGATCAGATCAGCTGAAAAAGCGGAGAGCCTACGTAAGCAGCTTGATGGCAGTGTCGATGTTGCTTCGGGAGAAGAGGGGTTGATAGAGTTAGCTACTTTGCCTTCAGCCGATATTGTATTGATTGCGATCGTTGGGACCGCAGGGCTTCAACCTGCTTTGGCTGCAATTCGTGCCGGAAAAGATATTGCAGTTGCCTCGAAGGAAATCCTTGTCATGGCTGGTGAGATTGTTATGGAAGAGGCGCGGGAATATGGAGTCAATGTACTTCCGGTAGACAGTGAACACTCGGCTATTTTTCAATGCCTTGAAGGAAAAGATGTAGAGTCTGTTAGTCGCCTTATTTTAACTGCTTCAGGCGGACCTTTTCGTCAGAAGCCCATTAATGAATTTTCTGGAATCACCGTTGAGCAAGCGCTGAAGCATCCGTCGTGGGTAATGGGGACGAAGATCACAATTGACTCCGCTACGATGTTTAACAAAGGACTTGAGATGATCGAAGCCCGTTGGTTATTTAATATACCAATGTCGCAGGTCGATGTTATTATTCATCCGCAAAGTATTGTTCACTCTATGGTAGAATTCATTGACGGATCGATTCTTTCTCAGCTTTCCACGCCGGATATGTGTTTGCCAATTCAATGCGCGTTAACTTGGCCCAGTCGGATAAGAAGCAATAGGGTTCAAACAGATCTTGCCTCACTAGGTCGTTTGGATTTTGAGTCGCCAGACATAGCTAAATTCCCTGCAATTAAACTAGCACGAAGAGCTGGTGAAATTGGAGGCACGTTGCCGGCTGTTTTCAATGCTGCCAATGAAATTGCAGTTGATGCTTTTTGCGAAGAGCAAACTTCTTTTAATGGTATTGCTGAATTAGTTGCCGAGGTGATGAGCCGCCATGAAGTGATTGAGCATCCGACACTTGAAGAAATTCTCCAGGCAGATCAGTGGGCGCGTCAAACTGCGCGAGAGTTGATTGGCCTTAATCAAGTAATAGCCTAATGCCAACTATTCAATCCATAAAGACGCACGACTTCAGGCGCAAGCTCAAGGACGGCGCAGGCTCTGACGCTGTCCATACCGATCCTTCTTATGGTTACGGGGTATCATTGATCAAAGCAGACAGCGGTTTAGACGGTGTAGGGATAGCATATACACTCGGTGCCGGAACAAATTTGATATGCGAGGCGATTCGCATTTTAGGAGAATCGCTCAAAGGCCGAGACATTGAGGAATTAATGGCTGAGTTTGGTGTCGTGCAACGTTCGCTAGCTGAGCATCCGGGATTACGGTGGCTTGGTCCTCACAAAGGAGTGACACATCTAGCCTTAGCCTCAATCACTAACGCTTGCTTCGACCTCTGGGCCAAAAGTCGAGGAGTGCCGATTTGGAAACTGTTGCTGGATCTTTCTCCAGAGGAAATTACGAGGCTGATTGATTTCAGTTATCTGGAAGAAGTATTAACCATTAGCGAGGCTAATGATTTGTTACATTCTTATCAGGTCACTCGTTCTGAGCGTGAAGAAGTACTAAAGACCGGCTATCCTGGCTACGATACATCGGTTGGCTGGTTTCAATATTCCGACGAAAAAATTTGTAATAATGCTAAGGCTGCAGTGGATGCTGGGTTTACAGCGATGAAACTAAAGGTTGGTGCGAAGGATCATATGCATGATGTGCGACGATCATTAATGGTAAGAGAGGCGGTCGGTGATGATGTCCGAATTATGCTTGATGCCAATCAGGCGTGGCCGCTACCACAAGCGATTGATGCTTGTCTTGCTCTTAAGGATATTAATCCGTTTTGGATAGAGGAACCTACCCAGCCGGATGATGTTTCTGCTCATCAGAAGCTGGCAGACGTTATAGCTCCGGTGCCGGTGGCTGTTGGAGAGGCCGTTTCTAACAGGGTTCTTTGGAAGAACTTTCTTCAAGCTGGGGCTGTCGGAATTGTACAGGCTGACTGCACTCGTTTGGCCGGCATAAGTGAGTGGCTTGCTGTAGTGATACTGGCACGGAAATATCCGGTGCGTTTAGTTCCGCATGTTGGCGATATGGGACAGATACATCAGCACCTTGTGCTGTTTAGTCATATTGCGCTTAACCACGAAAAATTATTTTTAGAATACATTCCGCACTTGCGGGACGATTTTGTTTTCCCGGCAAATGTTGATGGTGGCTACTATATGCCACCTCAGGAGCCGGGCTGCAGCACAGACCTGCATTTGGACTGATGAAGAAATTATTATTTTGCCTTTCAGTTGCCGTTTGCCCAATCGATTTTGTGCTACAGGCGGAGCCTGAGTCAGTGCCCCTTCCTCAGGCACATTCGCACAACGACTATTATCATAAGCGTCCATTGCTGGATGCACTGACCAATGGATTTTGTAGTGTTGAGGCAGATGTTTTTTTGAAAAATGAAAAGTTATTGGTAGGCCATTCTCGATTTGAACTTAAAGACTCCCGCACATTGGATCTGCTTTATCTTAAACCATTAGCGGAGCGTGTGAAGGTAAATGGCGGTAGCGTATACAAAGGTAAGGTGCCATTTTATCTGATGATAGATTTTAAAACTGATGGTCCGAAGACTTATGCCGTTCTCCAGCCGCTGCTCGAAAAATACCGTTTTATGCTCACAGAGTTTAATTCGGGGACTACAAAGGATGGAGCAGTGACGGTTGTAATTTCTGGCAGTCGTCCGCGTGCAGTAATGGAAAAGCAATCTCAGCGTCTGGCTGGTTACGATGGTAGGTTATCTGACCTTGGCCAAGGGTTGAGTCCGCATTTCATGCCTTGGATAAGCGACAGTTGGAGATCGAACTTCAAGTGGAATGGGAGAGGGGATTTGTCCAAGATCGAAGAGGCTAAGCTCAATGGCATTATTGAACAAGCTCACAAAAATGGGCAAAAGCTTCGCTTTTGGGCGACCCCTGATACCCCGGCATCTTGGGATTTATTCTACAATGCTGGGGTTGATTTCATTAATACCGATAAGCTAGAGAGCCTAGCAAAGTTCCTGCGAGAAAAGCGCTCTAAATAGTTTATATCCTTCGGGATTGTCTAACGGTAAAACGACCTTTATTCGTCGAAGTAGGCGTGCGACTATTTTGGGCATGCACAAATTTTCCCGGCGTAAATTCGTTCGAAAGTCTGCACTGAGCTTGCCCGCTTTCATCCTTGCCAAAGATGTATTGGCTGTAAATGAGAAGTTTACCGATCGATTTCAGATTGGGATTCAGGAGTACACTTTCCACAGGTGGTTAAGTAGCGGTAAATTGAAGCACCTCGACTATCCCGCGCTGGCCAAGGAGAAACTCGGTATCACGCATATTGAGTATTGGAGTAAGCCGTTTGACGGTAAGCATACAGATAAAAAATATGTCCGAGAGCTGGCTAATCGAACTACTGGTGAAGGAATGGAAAATATATTGATTCTTGTCGATATCGGCAACGAGCTTGATTCCAAGGATGCCAAGCAACGAGCTCGTTCTGTCGAAGAACACAAAGGCTGGGTTGATTGTGCTGCCCAGCTTGGATGTAATGCCATTCGGGTGAACTGTCGTTCTGGTGGAAACCGGGAATTGAATTTGGACAATGCAGTTGAGGGCATGCGATCGATCTGTGATTATGCTAAGGGGAGCAACGTTAAGATTGTTATTGAGCCTCACGGTGGACACTCGAGCGATCCAGATTGGTTATTGGCAGTGATGAAAAGGCTCAATCACCCCAGTGCAGGAATATTACCTGATTTCAACAACTTTGGTCGTTTTGATCGCTATGATGGAGTTCGGAGGACGTTGTCATATGCTCCAACTGTTTGTGCTAAGGCATTAAATTTTGATGATAAAGGATTTGAGACGAAAACTGATTTTTTTCGGATGATGAAAATCATATATAAATCGAACTTTTCAGGAGTGATCTCGATTGAGTTCGAAGGACACAACTTAAATCCAATAGTCGGATCACTTAAAACCAAAGCGCTACTTCAAAACGCGTTTGATGTATTGATAAAGTAACTTTATTTTTCTCACATGGTATTAATCTCTATTATTATATTTAGATGATTCGCTTATTTATTTTTTCTTTCACTTTAACGTTTTGCCAAGCAGTTGGTCAGAAGGTTGAGCCATTATTATTACCAAAAGATATTCCGTGGAATATTGCAGCACTTAAACAAGCTCCGAAATTCAAGTGGTTGCGACAAGAGGGCAAAGTTCATGCCCTGAAGTACGCTGGTGAAAAATATCACGGCAAGGCAACGCAAGTTTTTGCGTATTACGCTTCACCAAAGACTCTTGGTTATAGCGTTGACAATAATGCGCCGGGTATTGTTTTGGTTCATGGCGGAGGAGGCACGGCTTTTGCCAATTGGGCTATGTTGTGGGCAGAGCGTGGCTATGCTGCGATTGCGATGGATCTTGCAGGTTGTGGTGAAGGGCGCAAAAGGCTCTCTGATGGGGGCCCGGATCAGGGGCATACAGAGAAATTTAGCAACATAGATGAACCTTTGGAAGACCAGTGGACATATCATGCGGTAGCTAACGTGGTACGAGGGCATTCGCTTCTTCGCAGTTTGGATGGTGTGGATGCAGATCGTACAGCTCTTACCGGTATTAGCTGGGGGGGGTACTTGACCTGTATTGTAGCGGGCTTGGACGATCGATTTAAAGTTGCCATGCCTGTTTATGGGTGTGGTTTTCTTCGTGAGAATAGCGTATGGAAAGAAGGTGAGTTTGGTAAAATGACTGCGGTGCAATCTGACAAATGGCATCGTCTATGGGATCCTTCAAGATACATCGGATATGCCACAATGCCTTTAATGTTCTTAAATGGAACTAATGACTTTGCTTATCCTATGGACAGTTATGCCAAAACTTGTGCACTTGTTCGTAGTAAGAAAAACTACAGTATACAGCTGAAGATGAAGCATGGGCATATTTTTGACTTTCCCGAATTCTTTTTATTCGTCGATCAGTATATTCTAAATGGCACTCCAATGCCTGAGGTCGCACGCCCCGTGATAAAAAAAAATAAAGTGGCCGCCTTAGTTAAGGCTGAGACGGCGTTAGTAGATGCTAAGCTTTATTATACTACTGCTCCTCATGATCAAAACCGTTCGCGTACATGGGAGATTGTTGATTTGGCGATAAATGGTAATCGCATCCATGGTGACGCTCCGCCGAAAGATGCTAAAGTTTGGTATGTCGCCGTTCGAGATGAGAGGAAAGCTAATGCAAGCAGTGAATTAATTGTGCCATGAAATTTTTTATCTATATCGCTGCGGTTTGCATACTTGGCCAAGGGGCTACTCAGGCAATAGAGAGGTTTGATTATCATGTTGTTCGAAAACAGCCTGCAACAGCAACGTTGGAGATTTATGAGGGCGAGTTTTTAAGTGTAGATGGGAAGGCTCGTCCACAAGATATGAGAGGTTTCGGAAAAGGCTGGAGTGGTAATTCGCATTTGCTTTGGGATGGGCTGGTGGGTGATTCAAGCAAGGTTGAGTTTGAAGTAATGAAGGCCGGGAAGTATGCGGTTTCAATTCAATGGACGATGGCGCCGGATTATGGGCAGTTTGAAGTACGGTTGAACGGAAATTTAATTGAGAGGAAGTTAGATTTATTTTCTCCGCGCGTGGATTTAGCCAAACTGAATAAACCAATTGTATTGGAGTTGCAGGCTGGAATTCAACGAATGGACATTAAACTCGTAAGTGGGAATGTGAAGGCGAAAAAATTTCGTAGTACAGGATATTTATATGGATTGGATTATATAAAGCTCAGGGACTTAACTCCGAAGGTAGCAAGGGCAAAAGAGCTCAAAGAGACTGCTCCAATTATAATCCCTGAGGTGGATTTTGTGGAGGCACAGGCGATAATGAAACAGCATTGTTTCCGTTGCCATGGTGTGGATAAGGTAAAAGGGAAAATAAATCTCGAGGTTTTGACCAGCCGCGCGGATGTATTAAAGCAAGTGGACTTGGCCCGTCACGCTATGGAAGTTTTAGCCAAAGCCGAGATGCCTCCAGAGGATGAGCTGCAGCCAGCAAAGGCCGAGCGAGTTAAGTTGGCATCTTTCTTTAATGGAGTTATTGATGAGTACCTGTCAGTTAGCACTAGGCTTGAGCCTGTTGTGATGCGACGGCTGAATCGCTATGAGTACAGCAATGCCGTCCGCGATCTGCTAGAGTTGCGAGGGGATATATACCCACTACCGGAAAAGGTTATCCGTTCTAGTGAGTATTTTGATCCTTCTACTGGTCGGATGCCTAAAGCAGTTTCGGTGGGCAATCGCACGTTGGGTAAATTTCAAGTAGAGCGCCAGATTTTATCAGGTGTCGATCCATTTGCGATCGACTTGCAGGCCGAGCATGGGTTTAACAATCAAGGGGAACAGCTAAGTATCCCTCCTATACTTTTGGAGAGCTTATTGAAACTTGGGCGATCTATTGTTAGTGCTCCAGAATTTGATGACTACACGGCTTTGAGTGACACTTTATTTAAGGAAGATGATCAACCTGTAGTGCATCGACTAAGGCCGTTCCTTGAGAAGGCTTTTCGTTCACCGGTGGAGGATAAAACACTAGCTCGTTATGCTGCATATTATTCGGCAGAGCAAAAACGCACTGGTTCACATACTATGGCCATGAAGTCTCTGGTGGGAGCTGTATTGGCTTCGCCTAAATTTATTTATGTGGCAGAAGCCAAGCATGGTGCAGGAGATAAAACACAGGCTAGTGACTACGAATTGGCACAACGACTAGCGCTGTTTCTCTGGAGTAGTATTCCTGATGAACAGTTGTTAGATAGTGCTCGTAAATCTGAATTACATCAGCCGGAAATTTTGGAGAGACATGTGAGGCGAATGCTTAATGACCGTCGTAGTCGGGCGTTAGCTGAAAACTTTGCTCGCCAGTGGCTTCGTCTAGACCAGCTGATCACTGCAGTGCCTGATTTTGATCGTTTTCAAGTTTACTATTCTCGAATCGGTTGTGAGCAGTGGAAGTTCGGCCTGCAAACAATGATAGAGCCGCTTTTACTGTTTGAGAGCGTGCAGGTAGAAGATCGATCGATCATGTTGTTTGTTGATAGCAATTATACCTATCGATCAGATGAATTACATGCTTGGTATACTAAGCCTAACGCGCCGTTTGGTAAGAGGGGCAATCGCAGTCGTTTTAATACCTTTACGCAGACCTTTCGCAAACGGCATTTGAGTACTCGACGTGAAGGCGGGTTGATGACAACTGCAGCAATACTTACCATGACGGCTACTCCATTGCGTACCAGCCCTATTAAGCGTGGTGCTTGGGTGGCAACAGTTATGTTCAATGATCCACCGCCGCCGCCGCCGGATGTAATCCCTGAGATTGAAGCTGATGATGCTGAGATTGAAGCTCAGGGTTTAACTATTCGCGAAAGACTTAAGCAGCATGCTACGGATCAGACATGTGCTAGTTGTCATGCTCGTATTGATCCTCTGGGCTTTGTTCTTGAGAGTTTTGATCCTATAGGCAGATGGCGAGAAAATTATCGTGGGGGTAGAGATATCGACACGAGTGGGAAACTTTTTGGTGAGATGGAATTTAGTGATATTGAAGACTTCAAGGACCTTATTCTGGATCAGCCTGAAAAATTTATGCGTGCATTCACTGAGCACTTATTAAGTTATGCGTTAGGGAGAGATCTTAAGATTACCGATAAACCAGCAGTTGATCGTATTACACGGCGTGTTCAGGCAGATCACGGTCGCTTTTCTACTGTAGTAGTGGAGATTGCTAAAAGTATTCCTTTCCGTCATAAAACCGGTCAAGCCGAACGTAAATGAATATACTAAGATATAAGCATATTCCGCGGCGTACTTTTCTCCGTGGTTGTGGGGCAGCACTATCACTGCCGTTTCTAGATTTGATGCAAGGGCGTGGGGCTAAAATTTCTGCACCAAAAAGAGTTGCGTTTTTTTATACCCCTAATGGAGTTGCGCAAAAAGCTTGGCATCCCAAAAGTGTTGGCGATAACTTTGCCTTAAGCCCTACTCTTAAGCCCTTAGAGCCAGTACGGAAAAATATTTCATTATTTACCAATCTGGACCGTATTAAGGTGCCTGGTACTGATGGTCACGCACAGGCTGGCGCCTGCTATCTAAGCACTGCTGCTCCTGACGATCTTTCGCCGGCTGGATATCCTTTAAAACGGACCATAGACCAAGTAATTGCTGATACAGTAGGCAAGTTAACTCCGTTTCGTTCATTGGAGCTTTCTTGCAATAGTTTTACTGACAATCGTGAGTCAGTATATTTTGATAATATATCCTGGTATGGGCACGGCCACGTGGCCCGCTCTATTAAGGATCCTCAAAAGGTTTTCCGCAGGCTATTTAATATTAAGGACCATCAGGATAATGCAAGTGTTCTTGATCTGGTTCGCGCTGATGCGAAGGATTTACAAGGGAGCCTTGGGCGTATGGATCTTCACAAGCTTGAAGAGTACTTAGATTCTGTTCGTACAGTTGAGCAACAGATCGAACGCATTACAAGGAGGCAGATTGACGTAAATGATTTAGGTATCGAAGAGCCAGAAAAACTTTGGACTACAATGCGGCGAGATGAGTATATCCAAGTTATGGGGGACTTAATGGTGCTTGCTTTGCAGACTGACTTAACTCGTGTTAGTTCAATGATGGTTGCTCCTGAACGTTGGGATACTCCGCTAATGTTTGAGGATGTTTTTGAGAAGCCTATTCTGCATCATGGCTGGACTCATAGTCAGAAAGATCAAAAGGTTTTGAGAGAGCTGGAGAAACTTGATTATTTTCACATGACGCAGTTTTCACGCATCTGCCAGAAGATGAATGCTATCAAGGAAGGAGAAAGTACTTTGTTGGATAACATGCTGTTCACGTATGGATCTGGCCTTAGCAGTGGAATGTTGCACGAATGTACCAATTTGCCTACTGTTATAGCTGGAAGTGCTGGGGGTCAGATTATAACCAATAGGCATTACCAACATGCAAAGGGCACCCCTATTGCAAATCTTTGGGTGTCTATAGCCAAAGCAATGGGATGTCCGATCGATCAAATCGGTGATAGTACAGGGGTTCTTAAAGGGTTTACAGTTTGATATCCCGTATTTTCATTAAGGTAGAAAGTTGAAAATGTCGCTTGCATTCGCCTTGGGCAAGCGTATCTTTTGCCGCCGCTGAGCTCCATGAGGATGGATGCTTGTTGAAGCTGAGAAACATTTATTAACCGAGTAACTTAACTTTTAGCCCAGTCGTTTAGCCCATGGGGCATTTTTCTAAAGCGATTGGTTTTTCTTAGGAGATTTACTCCAAATTTATTCAAACAAACTGTGTCTATAACTATGGAAGAGGCAATGTCGCAAAGCCAAACGAGCTTTGCTGCAGGCCAAATTGTAAAGGGAACGATCATTGAGATACGTTCGAAAGAAATTATGGTCGACATCGGCTACAAGAGCGAAGGCTCTGTACCAACCAACGAATTTGAAGATCTTGAAGAAGAACTAAAAATCGGTGATCAAGTTGATGTACTAATTATACAACTAGAAGACCGTGATGGAATGGTTATGCTATCCCATGAGCAGGCGATTTTCAAACAAAACTGGGACAATATAAAAGCGATCTGTGAAGAGGGTGGTCGTATTAAAGGTCGTATCAAAGCTGCGGTTAAGGGAGGTCTAATTGTGAACATTGGAGTTGAGGCATTTCTTCCGTCATCTCAAATTGATGTGAATACCCCATCCGATTTTGATGCTCTTGTTGGTCAGGCATTTGAGTTTAAGGTAGTAAAACTTAATTTAGAGCGACAAAATATCGTACTAAGTCGGCGAGAGTTGCTCGAGGAGGAGCGTTCTGAGCAGAGAGCTGAACTACTTGGCGAGATGGTACCAGGTGATGTTCGCAAAGGGACGGTGAAGAATTTGACTGATTTTGGTGCATTCATCGATTTGAACGGGTTAGATGGGTTATTGCACGTCACTGATATGAGTTGGGGACGCATTACTCATCCTTCTCAATTGTTGGTTGTAGGCCAAGAACTCGAAGTCGTTGTGCTCGATATAAATAAGGATACAGAGCGTGTTAGCCTTGGACTGAAGCAGAAACAGGAAAACCCTTGGGAAAATATCGACGATAAATATCCGATAGGCGAAAAAGTTTCCGGTAAGGTTGTTAATCTTATGCCATACGGAGCTTTTGTGGAATTAGAGCCCGGAGTTGAAGGATTAGTTCACGTCACTGAGTTGTCTTGGACTAAGCGTATTAACAAACCTTCGGAAGTATTAAAGGCTGATGATGAAATAGAAGCCGTTGTGCTTGGGATCAACCGTGATGAACAGAAAATATCTCTAGGGGTTCGCCAGCTTGATGCTAATCCATGGGATCTGGCAGAAGAGAAGTACCCTGTTGGCTCTAAGGTTGCAGGCAAAATTCGCAACCTTACAAGCTATGGAGCTTTTATGGGATTGGAAGAAGGCCTCGACGCAATGATTCACGTTTCCGATATTTCTTGGACACGCAAGATCAACCATCCATCTGAGGTTCTTAAGAAAGGGATGGAAGTTGAGGCGCAGGTGTTAGAGGTTGATCGCGAAAACCAGCGTATTTCGGCAGGCATGAAGCAACTCGCTGAGGATCCTTGGGAAACCATAGACAACTACTATAAAGTAGGAGATCTTGTTAAAGGGAAAGTATCCAAGCTAGCAAGTTTTGGTGCGTTTGTTGGACTGGAGCATGACATTGACGGGCTAGTGCACATTAGCCAGGTCAGCGAGGAGCGCGTAGATAAAATTAAGAATGCGCTTAAGGTAGATGAAGAAGTTAATGCTCGAGTGATTAAGATTGATCGAGCTGATCGGCGTATTGGCCTTTCAATAAAGGCAGCCAATTATTCGCAGGAACAGTTGAAGGAAGAGGAAGCCGTTTTGGACTCCCTCAAGCCAGGCGAGGATTTGGTGGCGTTGCAGCACGCTTTTGACACCATTGGCGGTGACGATGAAGCTGAAGAAACAGCAACAACGCAGCCAGAAGATTCTGTTGAAGAGCCTAAGGTTGAAGAGTCAGAGGCAGCGCAAGAGGAATAATACAAGAACAAACAACTTTTCAGCGGGCAGTTTTACACTGCCCGTTTTTTTGTATTTAAGCATATATTTATACGGTCGATTCTCGACTTTCGTTAAATGTCCCGCCATAACTTTTCCAGCTTTTTATGGGCATAATTGAAGAACTTAAATGGCGCGAATTAATATCCGATTGCACCAATATCGATGAACTTCAGAGCCGTCTCAATGAGGGACCTATCACATTGTATTGCGGTTTTGATCCCACAGCAGATAGTCTACATGTTGGCAGCCTCGTTCCGTTACTAGCACTGCGTCGGTTTCAAGACTTTGGGCATCACCCAATTGTAGTGGCTGGTGGGGCAACCGGTTCTATTGGTGATCCAAGCGGAAAGACGGCCGAACGTAAACTTCTTACCTTCGAACAGTTGAAAGCTAATATAGATGGGGTAAAAAAGCAGTTAGGAAGCTTTATGGCATTTGAAGGGATAGGCAATATCGCTCGGCTTGTAGACAATGCTGAATGGACAAATCCACTGTCATTCCTTGATGTGCTTCGAGACATTGGCAAGTATTTTAAGGTTAATGCAATGATCTCTAAAGAGAGCGTTCGGGCTCGTATGGAGGATCGTGAAGTTGGTATTAGTTATACAGAGTTCAGTTATATGATTCTTCAAGCTCTAGATTTTTTTCATCTGTTTCAGAAGCACTGTTGTGAATTACAAATTGGTGGGAGTGATCAGTGGGGGAATATTACGGCAGGGATTGATCTTATTCATCGTAAACATAACAAACAGAGTTATGGGTTGACGCTTCCACTAATAACAAATGCTGATGGAACCAAATTTGGTAAGACTGAGAGTGGAGCAGTTTGGCTCGATGTTGACCGGACGAGTATTT
>NYWG01000087.1 GCA_002684915.1 Verrucomicrobiales bacterium | reverse complement strand
CAGAAGGATTCTGGGTATTGCGTGAATCAGCAACTAACTGGACTCGTTCATTCAGCACTAGCGAATAATTCCTAGTATAGTCAAAATAATAAATAATTTCTGGTATTATACCAACCAAACCAAGAAAAATGAAAAAATTAGTAGCATTATTAGCGTGCACAGTGATTGCTACCTCAGCGTTCGCGCAAGGTACAATTAACTTCACCAACATGAAGCCAACTAAGCAGATCATCTCAGATGCTGCTGGTGCAAAATTAGAAGGAGCATGGGCTCAGCTTTATGCTGGTACTTCTGCTGACAGTCTTTCTGCTGTGGGAGCTCCTGTAGCTTTCTATGAAGGCACTAAGGCAGGTTACTTCAAGGGTGGTGTTGTTGATGTTGGATTCAACGGAGCAGGTTTCTTTCAGGTTAAAGCTTGGAAGGGTGCTGATTCTTTTGACGCAGCATCTGGCACTAACGGTGCAGAAACAGGTATGTCTAACGTAGTTGGTCTAACACCTGGTAATTCTCAAGCAAGCCCTCCTGGTCTTCCAGCTGACTTGGCAGGTTTGGAGTCTTTCAGCCTAACAGTGGTTCCTGAGCCAGGTACCATCGCTCTGGCTGTTTTGGGATTGGCGGCATTCTTTGTCCGTCGTCGCAAATAAATTAGTTGGTGTGTTCTCATTAAGCCGCCCGAAAGGGCGGCTTTTTTATTGGACTAATGAAGTTTTCAAGAATTTGAAAGTAAAATAATTATCATCAATATAAGAATGATTTAAATAATTAAATGATAACAAATTCACAATTATCAGAAGATAATTATGAAACTGGTGTTGTGTTTACTTAAAGAACATCAAAAACTTACAAAGAAACTTTTTTGATTATTTCACTATAGCTTTGGCAAACTAGATCAGCTCCAGATTGCATGAGTTGCTCGATTGAAAAAGTATTTGTAATAGCGATAACCTTCATTCCTGCGGCTTTGGCAGCTTTGATTCCATTAATAGTATCTTCAATCACGCAGCAATATTTTGCTTCAATACTTAATTTTTTGGCTGCTAGCAAAAATATTTCAGGTGAAGGTTTAGGCATAGATACATCTTCCGAGCTTATAATACATCGAAAGTATTGCTGTAGGTTGTCCATTTTTAATACTTCATCAATAATACGATGAATGGAACCGGAAGCTAATCCAATTGGATAATAAGCGGATAAGCTCTGAATCAAGGGTAAGACACCATTAAAGATAGGCTTTTTATCACGCAATAATTCAATAAGATGTCTTTCTCGAAGTAACATTAACTTATTAATGTGTATTTTTGGGTGATGCTTATCAATGAATGCCTCCCATACAGTTCGATCAGAAGTGCCATAAAAATCAGGGAAATGAATACCGTGGTTATTATTATATCCTAAATTTTGAAAAACCTTTAAAAATGACTCTTCGTGTAGTGGTTCGCTATCGACAATTACCCCATCCATATCGAAGATGAATGCTTTCAATTGGTCCTTGAGTATCATGTGTACTTCGTACTAACTGCTTATAACTGTGTTTTTCAAGGACTTGAGAACTTTCATTGTGCTATTTGGATTTCGCCCGAATTGATCATGTAGCTTGGTATATTCAAAAAATAATTGATCATATATTTTTTTATTAGCTGCCTTTGGTTTGTAAACCTTCTTTTGGACTTTTGCCATCTTTAGAGAAGCTTGGTTAATGTCTGAATGTACTTTAGCTGCGACAGCTCCATACATAGCTGCGCCAAGTGCGCTAGCTTGATCACTTGCTGCAACTTTGATTGGACGTCCTGTTACATCAGAGTATATTTGTAGCATTAGTGGGTTTTTTGCAGCTAATCCACCACAAGCTATCAATTCATCAATTGCGACTCCTTGGGAAGTGAATGCTTCAATAATTTTCCGTGTACCAAATGCTGTAGACTCTAGTAGAGCTCTATAAATTTCATGAGGTCGGGTCGATAAAGTTTGCCCGATAAGCAAGCCGCTTAGGTCGGCATCAACCAAGACTGAGCGATTGCCATTCCACCAGTCTAAAGCTAGTACTCCACTTTCAGCAGGTTTTAACTTAGCCGCCTGTTGCTCGAGGTATTGATATATATCTATACCTAACCTTTTTGCTGCAATACTTATTTCATTCGGAACTCCGTTTTGTACGAACCAAGCGAATAAATCCCCAACGCCTGATTGCCCTGCTTCATAGCCCCAAAGTCCTGGTATAACGCCATCTTTAACGATACCGCAAACGCCTTCAACCGGTTTGCCTTTTTTAGCAGCTAAAAGATGGCATGTGCTAGTTCCCATGATCATGACCAATTTTCCGGTTCCAGTAACAGAACAGGCGGGAACGGCTGCGTGTGCGTCTATATTAGCTGCGGCAACAGGAGTGCCCGGGAGTAGTCCCATCATTTTTGCCATTTTATCGGTTAAACCACCGGCATTGCTTCCAAGATTTATTATCTCACTCTCCATTTTGTCGTTGATTACGTTGGCCAATCTCGGATTAAGTGCTTTGAAGAACGACTTGGGTGGATACGTCCATTCTCTTTTGTTCTTTGTTCTTGAGACGCGCATAGCCTTAAAGCCAGCGGCGGATAAGCATCTTTTTTCTTGGCCTGTTAACTGCCAAACCAGCCAATCGCCTGCTTCGATAAATCTTTCGGCGGCATCATAAACTTTCGGTGCTTCACGAACAGTTTCAAGAAGTTTAGAGAAAAACCATTCACTTGAATACTTGCCGCCATAAGCTGTGATGAATTCTTCACCTCTCTTGTGTCCTATTCTATTAATATCATTTGCTTCAGGCTGTGCAGCATGGTGCTTCCATAATTTGACCCATGAATGAGGATTATTACGCCATTTTTTTTGTGAACATAGAGGTGTTCCATTAGCCAAGGTTGGAAGCATGGTGCAACTAGTGAAATCTGTACCGATGCCAAGTACTTGTTCAGGTCGAACTTCAGCTAATCTCATAACTTTTGGGACTGCTTTAGTGAGAACGGCTATATAATCTGCTGGATCTTGTAAAGCAGTATGAGGCTTTAATCGTTTTTTACTATTTGGAAGTTTATTTTCGATTACTGCATTTTTGTATGGATGATCTACCCAAGCGACTTCTTCACCGGTATCGGCGTTTACTAGTAGGGCACGACCAGATAGAGTTCCAAAGTCGATACCCAAGACTAAACGTATTGTTTTGTTTTCTTTAGCCTTAGACTTCACGTCGGAAAGTGTGTCAAAGCTGTTAGTCAGACACAAGAAGGGCTTATTTATATAAACTTGAAACTGGCCAAGTGGTTAATGGGCTGGTATTCCAACTGACATATGTTTGGAGAAATAAGAAATAAAGAAGGAGAAAAGATCGATTATTCATTACATGCAGATAATGAACGTTCTGATTTTATTGTTATTATTGGACATGGGGTTACCGGCAATAAGGATCGTCCTTTTATTTTGGCATTAGCCAATGGTTTAGAGATGGCAGGCATTCCAACTTTGCGGATTTCATTTACTGGAAACGGAGACTCTGAAGGCTCTTTTGCTGATTGTACTATTTCCAAGGAAACTGAGGATTTGGGAAGTGTGATTGATGCTGTGGGAGATCGCAAAATTTGTTATATTGGGCATAGTATGGGTGGTGCAGTCGGGGTCAAACGTGCCAGCTCTGATCCTAGGATTGATGTCTTATTATCATTGGCTGGTATGGTTCATACACAGGAGTTCGCTCAAAGAGAATTTGGGGAAGAAACTCCAGATCAGGGTTGTATGTGGGAAGAGAAGAGTTGTCCTCTTTCCAGTAATTATATGAATGATATGTCAAATTTATCTACACTTGTAGACTTGGGATCGAAAATAACTGTTCCATGGTTGTTAGTGCATGGAACTGAGGATGATGTTGTGCCGATTGGTGATACGAAAGACATTCTTGCCAAGGCGACAAACAATCCTGAGTTTTTTGAGATTGCTGGAGCCGATCATGTTTTCAGTAACGAATCTTTACAGGTAATGGTTAATAAAGTTGTTGAGTGGGTGAAGTCTCAGGCTGCTTAGCTTTATCGTTTTTTCCCTAGAAAAGATGGTAATATCCATACAGCATTACCAAGCGCAGCAACGTATGCTACCGCCGAGAGCCATCCGAAGTGGATAACTGGGGGGAAGCTCATCCACAACAGCGATAGTGAAAAGCCAATTAAAATTAGGCTGGTACAAACAATAGCCGGACCCTTGACTTTAAGTGTTTGTTTTAGAGCTTCATTTTCATTTGCACCTTTATTTTTCATACTAAGCCAATGGGTCATTAGGTGGACTGTATCATCAATACCAATGCCAAGGGCAAGTGCCCCAACCATAACGGTTACGGAATTAAGAGGCACTTGATATAATGCCCCAAGGATAGTTAATAACGCAATTGGCCCAAGGCTTGTTATCAGTGCGATTGTAGCAAATTTAAATGATCGCCACAGTATGGCCATAACAGTAAACATCGCAGCAAGTGTGATGCCTACGCTACCCAATTGTGCATCGACAATGTCTTGATCAGCTTTGAGTACTGTATGTAATCCAGCTTGTGCCGATACGGTTACGTTTTCTGGCATTATCTTGGACGCCCTTGTTTCAATTGATTTAAGCAATTTGATAAAATCTTTGCTAGGCATGTCTGTAGTACGCAATATCAGGTGTGCAGTTTGTTGGGTTTTATCGCTAAGTGCTTCGAGAAATGGGTAATTAGTGGCCTTCAGTGCTAGGACGAAAATCTTCAACGTAAGAGAGCTAGTTGGTAGAGATAGTTTACCAGATTGATCACCAATCCAGATACTGTTCATTATAGCCATCAATGAAGAGTACGAATAGGTGCTGCTAAATTTTCCAGTATCTCTTGCAAAGTCTTGTACCTCTTGAAGTTTATTCAAAAATTGGAGTTGATTTATTCCACCAGGTTTGTCGGTTTTAAAATCTATCTGTACGATATTGATACCACCCATACGCGAATCAATCATTTCAGCCATTCTTCGCGTGTGACTTTCAGTTGAAAGGAATTGGATGGCTCTGATATCGATGTTTAGTTTATTAACTGCAATAAGTGCTGGGATAAAAATAAGAAAAGACAAAGCTATATTAATCGATCGATATTTGATTGCTGATTGGCTAAGCAAGACAAACAAAGATTCTTTATAAGGTTTATTTTGATTATTAGATTTCGTTTTTATTGTTTCTTTCCGAATACCAAATCCCAAGCGTAAAAAAGACAATCCGGGTCCAAATGCCCAGGCGAAAATGATTACAATTCCGATCGTTCCGGCAAGGCCGAAATTTCTGACCTGTGATACTTCGCAAATAGCTAGTGATCCAAGGCCGATTGCAGTGGTTATAGCAGCAAATAGGCAAGGCCGAAAAACTGTTTTAAGCATTAAATCAAAGCGTTGATCAAACCCCAAAGCTGAATCGGTATTTTGTAGAGCGGTAAGTTGATGAGCTAATAGCGTGAGATGAATTGTAGCTAACAGTGGAAGCAGTAGAATGTTATGAGGTGTTAATGAAAAGCCAGTTAAGTATAGGATTCCAGGAAGAGTTCCAGTTAAAAGCAGCTCGCTGATGAATAGTAATATCATATAAGGGATAGAGCGAAATGTTAGTCCTACAATAAATAATATAGATAATCCTGTAGTTGGTAGGACATATTTTAGATTATGAATAAATGCTCCGCTTAGTTCTTCAGCTATAAATGGCAGCGCAATAATTTTCACTTGGAATGAAGGCGAGTGAAATTGATTTAGTATAGCTTCAGTTTCACGTCGGAAAGTACTCCTTAACTCTGATGTGCTTAAATCTCGTTTGTAGGTTGCTGTTATTAGTGTGATTTTTCCATCGGGAGAAACCATAATATTACGAACCAAGGGATGGTTTATAGAGAAGTCACGTATCTCGCCGATTTGTTTTTTTGTCAATTTTCCATTTGGGATGAAAGGCTCCATATTAAAAGAGAGTCCTTTTCGAACTGGTTTGTAAGAATGTGTCAGGCTTTTAACATCTACAAGGCCTTCTTGAGTACTAATTGCATTGCTAATATTTCGAATATGTTCGAAGCCGGATGTGGTAAATATTAAGTCGCTTTCAATACTTATAACTAGAGCGGTGTCATCATTCAGAAATGAGGAAATACGTTCGTAGTTTTCGAGATGGCGCCGATCAGACTCAAGTAGTGTCATAGGGTCGGCATCAATACTAACCTTGGAACTTTGCCATATCAGACTTACGATAATTAAAAGGAAAGCGGCAAAGAAAAATCCCGGAAACCGAATAAATGGATTCCGGGATTTTCTCATAACGATTGTTTTTTTTGTGTAATTATTTTAGCCACTTTGGAACGCTTTCACTAGCCCAAAGCTGTTTGACTTTTTGCCGTGAGCGGACGACTTCTGCACGGTTTCCTTTGACAAGCACTTCGGCTGGGAATGTGCGAGTATTGTAGTTAGAAGCCATCACGAAGCCGTAGGCGCCAGCACTGAGTAATGCCAAATAGTCTCCTTCTCCGATCTTTGGCAGCATGCGGTTTTTACAAAAATAATCACCTGATTCGCAGATGGGACCAACGACATCTGAGGAAATTTGGTTTTTCTTTAAATTATCTCCTAATCTTTGTTCTAGAGGTGTGATTTGATGATAGCTGTCATAAAGGGCAGGGCGTGCTAGGTCATTCATTGCAGCATCCACGATTATGAAATTTTTCAAACCAGTTTGCTTCACGTATTCAACTCTAGTGACAAGTATCCCACTGTTTCCGGCGATGAACCGGCCTGGCTCGATTAGCACCTTTAAGCCAAGTGGTTTAAGTAGTGGGATCAGCTTGGATGCATATTTTGCTGGGGTTAATAAATCCTTACGTTTTGGAGAACGCCACCATTTGGGATCACCACTCTCTAGCGCGGGATCGTAAACAATACCAAGACCTCCGCCGATACTGAAAAATTCGATGCTATATTTCTCTGCCAATCGTTTAGCTAAAGGAATGACTTTTTTAACTGCTTCTTCAAATGGTTTAACTTCGGTTAGCTGTGACCCTATATGCATTTGTAGTCCACGAATATTTAAATTCTTTAGTTTTGAAGCGCGATCATAAACAGCCTCAACCTCTTCAAAGGCAATTCCAAATTTGTTCTCATATGTGCCGGTTGTGATTTTGGCATGAGTTTTCGCATCGACATTTGGGTTTACTCGAACTGCGATAGGCGCCTTTTTTTTCAAGCGTCGAGCTACCTTATTGATGCGAACTAGTTCAGGTTCGCTTTCTGCATTGAAAGCGTAAATACCCTTTTTGAGAGCTAACTCGATTTCTTCTTCAGTTTTTCCAACACCAGCAAAAATACATTTTGAAGGGTTGCCTCCTGCTGCAATAATGCGCTGTAACTCTCCGCCGCTTACAAGGTCAAAGCCGCTGCCTGCATTGGCTAAGGTGCGAAGTACACCCAGATTGGAGTTGGCTTTTGCAGCGAAGCATACCATATGCTTTAGAGGGGCAAGTGCCTTGTCTAATTGATTAAAATTACGAGTAAGAGTACCATGCGAATATATGAAAAGCGGTGATCCGTGTTTCTTTACCAGTGAATCTACTGAAACATTTTCGCAGTATAATTTTCCACGCTTGAAGCTAAAGTCATGCATTGGCGCCTAGTGTGCCAAAGTTCTGCAAGCGATTGAAGAAAATCTGTAATAAGAATTTATTTAGCTTTATCCAAGGCTATATTTGCAAATTCATTTAAAGTATCCACAACTATAAAGGGTTGATGCACTTGGCTAAGTTGAGATTCATGTTCTTGGCCATACCCGGTTCGGACAAGTACACTCATTTTAACCCCAGCATTATTACCACATTCTATGTCCAATGCCTTGTCTCCTACCATATAGCTATCCTTGAGGTTTATGCTGAAATCCGCCTGAGCATCAAGTATCATCTGAGGTGAAGGTTTACGATTACGGCTTGGTTGGTTTGGGGCTTCTGGAGCGAAGTAGATCTTGCGAAATGTTACTCCAAAATTGGAAAACTTTTCGCAGACGCATGAGTTTGTGGCATGCATCTGTTCCTCAGTATAGTAGCCACGTCCAATTCCAGCTTGGTTGGTAACAATGAATAATTCAAATCCATCTTTAGCCAAACGGCTTACAGCTTCGCCGGCACCAGGTATCAGTTCGACTTTGTCTGGTTCATGAAGATAGCCGGTTTCAACAATCAGTGTTCCGTCGCGGTCAAAGAAGATAGCCGGTTTGCCAGTCATTTGGATTAAAAGCTATCGAGGAGTTCTTTAGGTGTGACTGTGGCCGTTCCCAGTTTGCCAACGACTACTCCGGCAGCGTGATTGGCGAGAATCGCAGCTTCGATAGGATCTGCGCCTGCTGCGATGGCCATAGTAAATGTTCCGATGACTGTGTCGCCAGCTCCGGAGACATCAAATACTTCTCGTGCAAGAGTAGGGATGTGAAATGCCTTTTTACCAGGCTGGCAAATAAGCATGCCGAGTTCGCCTAGAGTTACTAAAAGTATTTTTAGGCCAAGTGAATCAATTAGCTGTTTAGCAACACGCATGAGGTTTTTGTCTTTTAACGGCTTTGTATTTTGCGTGGAGTCACAAATGCCTGCTAATTCAAAGGCTTCTTTCCGATTAGGGGTTATTAAAGATAGTTCGGAGAGATCAAGTGAGTGCACTGGCTTTGGGTCAAAGCTGAGCCATACTTTGTGTTGTTTTCCAAGTTGCTTTAGTTTGTTCAAAAAATCCTGTGTGATAATTCCCTTGCCATAGTCACCTATAACAATCGCTCTAGATTTCGATAAACCTTTTTCTATTGATTTAGTTAGACGCTTGGTCAATTGCGATTCCAGATCTGATCCTGCTTCGCGATCTACTCTTACGATTTGTTGGCGTTGAGCTATAATTCGCGTTTTGCAGATTGTCTGCCGTGCGGGGCTATTGATAAGAGACTGACAATCTACTTGATCATCTTTGAGAAGAATACGTAGTTTTTTTCCAGCTTCATCACGGCCGATCACACTATGCATCTGTGCTGAACAGTGAAGAGAAGTGAGGTTTCGAGCGACGTTTGCAGCTCCTCCGGCCATAAAGCTTTCTCTTTTAAAATTAACAATTGGCACCGGTGCTTCAGGTGAAATGCGATCAACTTCACCCCATATAAACTGGTCGAGCATTGCGTCTCCTGTAACCAGTACAACTTTTTTTGCTGCAGATTGAAGAATGCTCTGGGCTCGTTGTTTGGATAATATCTTTTTTTCAGCCATTAGCTTGATAATGTACTGGTTATGTATTGAGAAAACCAGTCAGTGGACTTGTTGCGCTTGCAATACCAAATTGTTGGCTTAATCCAATTTCGTAAGCCATACGGCCAGATTCCACTGCTGCCTTAAAAGCAAATCCCATACGAGAAGGAGCATCTGATACTGCAATCGCAGTATTGACTAATACAGCATCTGCTCCTAGTTCCATAGCTTCAGCTGCATGACTTGGTGAGCCAATGCCCGCATCAACTACAACCGGAACTGTAGCTTGCTCGACAATTATACTAATCTGATCACGAGTTTTAAGCCCTTGGTTAGAGCCAATAGGGGCTCCAAGTGGCATAACTGTGGCAGCTCCGACTTCTTGTAGCCGCATAGCCAAAACTGGATCGGCATTGATATAAGGTAAAACCGTAAAACCCTCTTCCACGAGAATTTTAGTAGCCTCATATGTTTCAACAGGATCAGGTAGTAGATAACGTGGATCAGGATGAATCTCTAGCTTGACCCATTTAGGTAGTCCAGCTGCGGCAGCAAGTTTAGCCAAACGAACAGCCTCTTGGGCATTCATTGCACCGCTTGTGTTTGGTAAAATAAGATATCGTTCCGGATCGATGTGTTCCAGAATGTTTGCATAAGGATCATTATTGCCGGAAAGGTCCGCCCGTCGAAGAGCTACAGTCACAATTTGTGTGCCGCTAGCCTCAAGTGCGTCACTCATGGCTTTGTTAGATGAAAATTTGCCAGTACCGAGAAAAAGTCGGGATTCAAAAGTACGATTTGCTATAGTAAGTGGCGCGGTTTCCTCCGACATCAAAAAGAAAATAGTCGAGCCTAAAGCCGATGTCGAGTTGACCTACTAATTATAATGTTATTTTTTAGCATTCGGTCTTGGCCCGAATATGGCTGTTCCAATACGGATAATCGTGGCTCCTTCTTCAATTGCCACTTCAAAGTCGCCGCTCATTCCCATGCTGAGATGCTGCATTGGGGCACCGATAATTTGTTCGCATTCTTCCTTGATCTCTCGAAGGCGGCGAAATACTGGTCGTACTTTCTCAGAATCAGAAGTCCACGGTGCAATAGTCATCAAGCCATGGATTTCTAGTCTCGGTAAATTGTTTATAGTATCTAATTTTTCGATTAAGTCTTCTGGTTTAAAACCGTGTTTGCTTGCTTCGCCAGCGACATTTACTTCAATTAACACTGGCATGTCCTTTGCTGCGTTATTTGCATGTTTATTTATCTCCTCGGCGATCGACATACGGTCGACACTTTGGATCATATTGAAAAATCTCACGGCATCCCGGCATTTGTTGGACTGTAGATGGCCGATGAGATGCCAATCGATATTGCCAGGGCATGCAGAAATCTTGAGTTTGGCCTCCTGTACTCGATTTTCCCCGAATACGCGGCATTGATGATAAGTTAACTCGCGAACAGAATCGGCAGTATGATTTTTAGAGACCGGCAATAACATAACCTCTGAAGGGTTACGGTTGGCTAATTCACATGCGGCAAACATACGGTCGCGGATATGTTGTAATCGCTCGTCCAATTCCATGTGCCTGATTTAGCCACAGGGTGGGGTATGCCGGCAAGGTTGAGGCTTCCTGTCAGGCTAATTACTCTTCCATATGGAGGAGGAGCAATAGCTGGTTAGAACACCATCTATTCTTAATTTGTATGGCTATCGGCCGTGGAGTTCGTTCTCTAAAAAGAATCTTTTAATTTCCGATTGACCATTTTCGACAGAGTCGGAGGCATGAACAACGTTGCGCATTTTGTCCTGACCGAAATCCCCTCGGATTGTGCCTTTTGCGGCAATAGTAGAGTCAGTCGGGCCAACCATATCTCGCACTCGAGTAATAGCGTTATCGCCTCGCATTGCCAAGGCTATTACAGATGATGATTGCATGAACTTTTGAATTTCAGGGAAGAATGGCTTGTCTGCTAGGTGTGCGTAATGTTCCCGCAGTATTTCGTCAGAAAGTCGCATCATTTTCACTCCAAATATAATAAAGTCGGCTTCTTCGAAGCGTTTCAATACCTCACCGCAATTGCGGCCATCAAGACAGTCGGGTTTTAATAAGACAAGTGTCTCTTCCATAAGCGCGGGCATCATGCCTTTCAATTGCCCTGAGGAAAGCGAAAAGTGATACNAAATTAATTTTTATTCTTANAATTATGAGGTCTTAAGTCATATGTGCACCGATTGCGTCNGTGTATACGGAGTAAAGGCTTTGGCTNGCTGTCATGAATAAGCGATTACGTTTTCGTCCACCGAAACAAACATTAGAGCATATTTCCGGTAAGATAATTTGACCAATTCGATTTCCGTCTGGTGCAAAAACATGAACACCATCATAGCCGTTACCTACCCATCCAGCACTGGCCCAAATGTTACCATCTTCATCAGCACGAATACCGTCTGCATTACCGGCTTTTTCAAATCCTTCAAGTTCCATAGAGGCGAACTCACGTCCCTTTTTCAGTTTTTCACCTTCTATATTCCAAACCTTGATGTTTTTCCCATCTCCAGTATCAGAGGCATAAAGCTTACTAAGATCAGGAGCGAAGCAGAGTCCATTTGGTTTATGAATATCATCAGTTAATTTTGTTATTTTTCCAGTTTTTCCATCAATGCGATAAATGGATTCTTTAAGATGCAACGGGCCTTTATTACCCTCATAATTCCACATGCTTCCATAACCAGGGTCAGTGAACCAAATTGAGCTGTCTTCTTTATGAACAATAGCATCATTAGGCGCATTGAATGGTTTTCCATTATATTTTGATGCAAGCACAGTTATGGTTCCATCGTATTCGTATCGCACAACTCGGCGGTGTTTGTGTTGGCATGAAATTTGACGGCCTTGATAATCAAACGTGTTTCCATTGCTGTTGCCGCTAGGTTTCCGAAAAACGCTTACGCGGTTGTCATCTTCGATCCAACGCATTTGTAAGTCGTTAGGAATGTCACTGAATACAAGATATCGTCCAACGCCATTCCATGCGCAGCCTTCAGTCCATAGAGTGTTTGGATTTGTATAGAGTCTTTGTATTGGGGTATTTCCAAGCTTGTATTTGTCAAATCTTGGATCAAGGGATATGAGATCTGGATCTGGGTAACGAGTTGGGTTATTACCGCTCCAATCGCGTGCCGTTGCTGAAACTAAGCCGGTTCCAAATCCACTTGCAGCAGTGAGGAAATTTCGACGATCTATTTTTGTGCTTTCCATTATATTAATTATTCTTAATTGCAAATTATCCTCGCTTGACCGGGCAGGTGGAGCAAGAAAAAGCTCGCGCTTGTGCAATTGCTTTCGTTGAATGTTGTTGGTTTATGAAAGAGTTATTTCCATCAATGCTATGTGTAAGGCAAAGGTTTGAAACTGCTTTGCCGCTGGATGTAGAGGCAGCCATAAGTAAAGGTTTTGAAGCTATTCGTCCTCAAATTAAGCCGGGAATGCGTGTTGCCTTGGGAGTGGGGAGCCGTGGTCTCTCTAATTTGTCTAAAATTGTCTTGATGATTGTTCAAGAATTGAAAAGCGCTGGCGCTATGCCATTCATTATACCTGCGATGGGTAGTCATGGTGGTGCAACAGCTGAAGGTCAAGTTGCGTTGCTTGCTGGCTACGGAGTGACTGAGGCAAGGATGGGAGTTCCAATTCGTCCTTCCATGGAGGTTAAGCAACTTGGAAAATCAGATACTGGACGTGATGTGTTATGGAGCCAGGAAGCAACTACTGCCGATGGGGTTTTGGTGATTAACAGGATAAAGCCTCATACTGATTTTAGTGGCAAGATAGGTAGTGGACTTATGAAGATGCTGGTTGTAGGACTCGGCAAACATGCTGGCGCATCAGCTTATCATTCAGGAGCTTTGACAATAGGGTACGAGAAGGAATTAATAGATTTAACTAAAGTCGTTTTAGCTAAGGCTCCAATCCTTGGGGGCATAGCAATAGTTGAGGATGCGATGCATCAATTAGCTAGCTTAGAAGTTGTTCCTGCAGATTCGATTTTAATTAGAGAACCTGAGCTTTGTGAGATGGCAAAAAAACTAATGCCAACAATACCATTTGATGAAATTGATTTGTTGATTGTCGATCAAATAGGAAAAAATATAAGCGGAATGGGGATGGATACAAATATTATCAAAAGAGGCGTGCATGGCTATCACCTAACTCCTGGAATTTCTAAATCCAAACCTTTCATTTGGAGGATATTTGTTCGAGATCTTACCGCTGAAACACATGGTAATGCGATCGGTATTGGTATGGCAGAGGCAACAACAAAAAGATTAGTTGAAAAAATTGACGCTTCTGCATTGCATACGAATGTTATCACTGCGCGTTCGGTTCAGTGTGCTAAGCTGCCAATGATATTCGATACGGATTCGGAAGCTATTAAAGCTATGCTGGAATCATTACCTGACGCTAACCCGGCTAAGGCTCGTGTGGTGCGAATTAAGGATACACTTACACTGGGTGAACTGGAAATCTCTACTGCTCTTGAGCAAACCTCAATTGCTCACCCAGCGATTACTTCAATCGAACAGATGGGTCAAATGAGTTTTGATCAAAACGGTAATCTCAAGCCGATTACTCATGGTTAAAACTCTGAGAAATGTGAAACGGAATCGACAATAGCTGATGCTGGGTTATCTTTTGTTCCTGCTGGGAAGGTTTCTATTTTGAACAAATTTTTATTTAATTCTTATTATTCTGCTGTAGCCGTGTTGGCTCTCACGTTCGCTTTTTCGCCTATTCAGGCAGAGCCAGTGCGATTGACAATCAAGGCTCGTCCTGGATTGCAATATGATATTTTTCGTTTCGAAGCTAAACCAAATGCATTTGTAGAGATTAATTTGGTTAATGAAGATGATATGGCTCATAATTTAGTGATTACTAAGCCCGGTCAACGATTGAATGTTGCAAATGCAGCATTAAGTCTTGGGGTAGAAGGGGATGCAAAAAATTGGGTTCCAGATCTGGATTCTGTTTTATTTTCCACTCCGGTACTAAAGCCTGACTCTAGTCATTTGTTAAAATTTAAAGCCCCAGAAATATCTGGCGTTTATCCTTATGTTTGTACATTTCCAGGGCATGGACTACTGATGTATGGGGCGATGTATGTGGGCATGCCTCTTCCGGATTTGGCAAAAGATATGAATTTGCCAGAGCTTGCGAGACGTGGGGATCTTAAACAAAAACAGTTGCATGCTTGGGGGATTAAGCGGCCATTGATGTATAGAATATTTATGCCGAATGCGTCACCAGCAGCTATTGCAGTCTCGCTCAAGCACGGACAGAATTATTGTTGGGATGCTGCTCAATGCAGGCTTAGGTATTTATGGTACGGTGATTTTATTGATCCTTGGCCCGTCTGGCGAGGGAATGGCAATGGATTGGCAAAGGTGCTCGGCACTAAATATTGGGAAGCAGGTTCAGCGGGTGCGGTGCAGGTTGGGAATATAGAATCTACAGCAAATTTCTTAGGATATAAAAAAATCGATGGTCAACCAGAGTTTCATTATCGAGTTAATAATGTAGATGTTTATGAGCTGATTACACCTTTGCATTCTGTAATTGGAGTTCAGAGATCATTTCGTATTCCAAATAACAAACAATTGGTTTCACTGCCTGTTGGTTCGGTGAGTCAGGTGAGTTTTAAGTATAGTGCAGGAAAGCTTAAGGATGGTGTGTTGACGTTAAATGCAGAAGAGGCAGCAGCATTTTCAGTTTCTATTGGTTTAAAGCAGTAAGTTATTATGAAATATACAAAATATTTTCTAGCAAGCGTTTTAAGTTTTATTGCGGTTATTGGGCTGCGAGCAGCTGGTATTAGTGACTATTATTCTATTGATAATATTTCTATGCCAAAGGGATTGGATTCCCAGGTGGGTGGTTTGGATTTTATGCCTGATGGTCGGCTGGTTGCCTGTTTTCATCGGGGTGAAGTTTATACATATCATCCAAAAAAAAATGAATGGAAGCTATTTGCAGACGGCTTGCAGGAGCCATTGGGTATCTGTGCTATAAATGATCGAGAGGTGGTTGTTATGCAACGCCCAGAATTAACAAAAATTACCGACTTGAATGGTGATGGTGAGGCAGATCATTACCAAGCTGTCTTTGATGATTTTGGGATGACTGGAAACTATCATGAGTTTGCCTTTGGTCCAGCGAAAGATTCCATAGGGAATTTTTACATAGGAATGAATTTGGCATCGAATGGAGCAAGTATTCGACCGGAATTGCGAGGGGAGTTTCGTCATTATGGTATTAGTCGCGAAAATTTTAAGTCTAAAAACTATAAGAGTTTATCAGGTCGTATGTATGCTGCTACACCCTATCGTGGATGGGTCTTAAAGATTTCAAAGGAAGGGAAAATGACACCTTTCGCTCCTGGGTTTCGATCGCCTAATGGATTAGGGTTTGATTTAAACGATCAACTTTTTGTAACTGATAATCAGGGAGACTGGCTTGGAACGAGTAAGCTCTATCATGTGCAGCATGATCGTTTTTATGGTCATCCAGCAAGCCTTACTTGGACTGATGATTGGCAGGCAGGTCGAAATCCTTTAGAGGTTTCAGTTAAGGAGCTCGATGCTAAGCGAACTCGGGCAGCTGTTTTATTCCCTCAAGGATTAATGGCCAATAGCCCAACTCAACCAATACCAGATTCAACTGAAGGTAAGTTTGGTCCTTTTAAAGGGCAACTGCTTGTTGGAGAGATGAATCGGTCACGAATTGTCCGTGTAATCTTGGATACAGTTGCTGGTGAGATTCAAGGCGCTTGTGTGCCATTTTATGATAATGCTGGGTTAAGCAAGGGTAACCATCGATTTGTTTTTGGTGATGATGGTAGTCTGTGGGTTGGTCAGACACACCTTTCATGGGCTGGTGGTCAAGGATTACAGCGTATCCGCTGGAACGGAAAAATGCCATTGGATATTCGTTCAATGGAATTATTACCAAATGGTTTTAAGATTACTTTTACAAAAAGTTTAAAAAAATCCACTTCAGTAGCAGAACAATTTCAATTTAAACGATACTATTATGAGTACCGTAAAGCTTACGGATCACCACAATATGGGATTGAAAAAGTTAAGATCATTGGATCAAAACGTATGAACAATGATAAGACGGTTATGGTCTATCTTGATAAAGTAAATCCCGGATTCGTGTACCAGCTTGATATAAACAAATTAGTAGCCGAGGATAATAGCGCTTTAGTTAATTCATTAGTTTGCTACACGCTTAATAGAATGCCTAATGGTGATGATAAGGCTCCGCATCTGGTTCGAAATTGATTTCTATAAATAAATATGACTGAAACTAATATCCATTCATTGAATCGTCGGGATCTTTTTAAGACTTCGGGTTTTGTGGCCGCTGGACTGCTTGCTGGTTGTGGTACTACTAGTTCTAGTAGGCTAAACCGTGCAGGCAAGAGTGATCCTTTTAAGTACTGCTTAAATACAAGTACGATTCGTGGTCAGAATTTGCCTATTACAGAGGAAATTGATATTGCAGCAAGGGCTGGTTATACAGGTATAGAGCCTTGGTTGGGTAAGCTAAACGATTATAAGAAAAATGGTGGTTCTTTGAAGGATTTACGCAAGCGTATCGATGATCATGGCTTAACAGTTGAGAGCGCAATTGGATTTGCTCGATGGATTGTTGATGATGATGTACAGCGTCAGGAAGGCATCGAAGATGCGAAGCGAGATATGGATTTACTTGCTCAACTTGGAGCCAAGCGCATTGCAGCTCCCCCAGCTGGGGCTCGTGGCATAGTGGAGCCGATGGCAGCAGCAGAACGTTATCGTACATTACTTAATGCAGGTGATCATATTGGGGTTGTACCACAAATTGAAATGTGGGGCGGTAATAAGTCGATTGGTCGTGTTAGTACGGCGATATATATAGCACTTGAGGCAGGCCATCCTAATGCCTGTTTTCTTGGGGATGTGTATCATACTTATAAAGGAGGATCAGATTTTGATGCTCTTAAGATGCTTGGGCCACAGGCTTTGCAAGTTTTTCATTGGAACGACTATCCAGCTAATCCAAGTCGCGAAAACATAGGTGATGGCGATCGAGTTTATCCAGGTGATGGTGTTGCACCGATTACTGATATCGTCAAAGGATTCTTACAGGTTGGAGCTACGCCGGTGCTTTCGCTTGAATTATTTAATAAGAAATATTGGGCGATGCCGCCGCTTGAGGCAGCTAGGATTGGTATTGAAAAAATGAAAGCCTCAGTAGCTCCGGCGCTTTAATTGAATATGGCGAGTTATGAAGATTTAGCTGATCGTTTGGTATTGATTACTGGTGGAGCCAATGGCATCGGCCAAGCGATGGTTGAAGCATTTCATGCACAGGGAGCAATCGTATCCTTTTGTGATTTAGACGAGGCTGGCGGTAAACGTTTGGTTAAACGTTTAGGTGAGCGCATTAGTTTTACCAAGGTCGATCTTACGCGTGAGGTGGATATTAAACGTTGGGTCGCTAAGGAGGCTAAGCAGCACGGTAACATTCATGTTTTAGTGAATAATGCAGCACGAGATCCTCGTAGTAAGCTTGAAAATATAAAAGTCAAAGCCTGGGACGATCTTTTTGCTGGTAATTTGCGAGCTTATTTTTTGACTTGCCGTGAAGCCTCACCGCACTTGGTTAAGGGAGCCTCTGTAATCAATTTTTCGTCGATTACTTTCCACAATGGGCCGGAAGAGATGTCTGCCTATGTAGCAACCAAGTCGGCGGCAATCGGTCTGACTCGTTCATTGGCTCGTGAACTCGGTCCGCGACGTATCCGAGTGAATACTATTTCACCAGGTTGGATTATGACGGATCGGCAGCTTAAAGAATATGTTTCTCCGTCCATAAAGAGAGAGCTAAAGAAGATACAGTGTATTCCTGATTTAAACCAACCTAAGGAAGTGGCAGAGGTAGCATTGTTTCTTGCTAGTGATGTTAGCCGTGCTGTGACCGGACAGGAAATTCTTGTGGACCGAGGATGGACGCATAGTTAGGCAAGAATGGTTTCTTACTCAGCTCCATAGTCCTTTCCCAATAGATGAGTTTTTTGCGTTCGTAATGAGCTTGGTTACTTTTGAAGATTCCTTAATGCCAGGAGCAGACTCAACACCACTGGATACATCCAACCCGAATGGTTCAACTTGATTAATTGCATCTCTTACATTATCTGGTGTTAATCCCCCAGCGAGTATGATTGGAGTCCCTAAACGTTTAGCCTCTACGGCTAAGTTCCAATTAAATTTTTCTCCGGTGCCACCTAGGATGCCTTTAACATAGCTGTCCAGTAACCAAGCGTCGGTTTTATAGTCATTTAATTGTTCAAGGGATTTGCTGTCTTTCACTCGAAATGCCTTGATTGTGTTTTGTCGAAATTTTGAACAGAAGTCCGGAGGTTCACTTCCGTGAAATTGTAATGTATCTAGCCCAGCTGTTTCAGCGGTATGATTAATTGTATCGACGTCGGCATTCACAAACACTCCTACTTTGGTCACATGAGCGGGTAATTCACGAATAATGGCTTTCGCCTTTTCTGCATTAAGAAAACGAGAGCTTTGCTCATAAAACATAAACCCAAGTGCGTCGGCCCCAGCCTCAACAGCGGCTGCGGCATCCGCTATGGAGGTGATTCCACAAATTTTGATACGTACGCTCACTGGCAATACGCTATTGTGAATGTGGCCTGTGTCAACGTTTGTATTGGATTCAAGTTGCTTTGGCTTCTCAGTCAGGGCAAATAAAGTGCATGAATGTGGAACATAAAATGGTTTATGTGGCCTTAGGCTCGAACTTGGGGGAATCCATAGTGACACTTCGTTTGGCTGCGGCTAAAATAGCCGATTGGTCGCTTGATAAAGTGGTTGGCTCATCACTCTGGGAGACTGAGCCATTGGATTGTCAGCCTGGTTCTCCTTCATTCATTAACGCTGTGATTGGTTTGAATCCAAAGCAGGGAATAACACCGGAGTCTTTGCTAGATGAATTGTTGGAGTTGGAATTGCAGCTTGGTAGAGAACGGTCTGGTTTGGTTAACGAGCCACGAAAAATTGACTTGGATTTAATCTCTTTTGGAATGGAGCGTCGTAACACTGATTCATTGATTCTGCCACATCCCCGTGCATTTGAGAGGCAATTTGTACTTTCCCCACTTGAGGAGATCGCTCCCAATTTCATTATACCTGGACAAGAGAAGTCTGTCTCTCACTTGCTTAAAGCTCTCCCTTCAGTTGGAGCTATAAGATTAGATAAGTTACTATTTAATTAATTTTTTTCTTTGACTAAAATTATTGTTCTTATGGGTGGTTTTTCATTAATGACTTTGTGTTATACAGATTTTGTCATGTGGTTAAAAAACGAAAACCATTTAAGAGGCAATAAGAAAGGGACGATCTTTAAAATAGTAAGATTTTTTTGAGGATCATAAATTAATGATTTATTTCAATTGATCTTCAGATTCTCCTGATATCAAAAATGAACTTAGTTTTGGTTAAGATAGCTTACAAGATCTAGAATTTCTTGTTTTTTCAAGGTGTTGACTGTCCCTGGAGGCATGTTCGAGATATTAATTTTTTTTCGGCTATCTATAAGCGCCTTAGCTAAGCGTACTGGTGCTCCTGTAGCAGCTGCGCTCTTGAGTGTGATTACAGTGTCAGTTTCTTCCTGAACTTGGCCAATGTGAATGTTTCCATCACTCATTTTAAACTCTTGTATTATGTATGCTTCGGAGATGGAGCGAGATGGTTCTATTATGGATTCGAGAACTTTATCCGGACTCATCCTTTTGTTTAATTCACTTAAATCTGGGCCGACACTTCCTCCTGTTCCATTAATACGGTGGCACTGTGAGCAGCCAACTTTATTATATGCTAGCTTTCCATTATCCAAATTAGCTGTTTGAAGCATGGTTACAATTTCAGTTTCGAAGTCGTTCATTTTCCAGTTTTTAATGAAAACTATTTCTGACTTCATTTCGCTGATCCAATCTTTAAAGAGAGATACAGCTGCTTCATCGACTGTACTACTCACAAGAGGCGGCATTTGACCTCTGCCTCGGCGGCTAAGCCTACTGATCAATACGGATTGTTCTGGTGAGCCAGGTGAAACTAACATCGCATTGCTAATGCCGAAGGTGTTGTGCTGTGGTCGCGCGCCTATCAAGTTCATTTTGTCATCAGATGTTTCTATTCCAATTTCAATTTTGGAATTGCCGCCACCGGAATGGACATGGCAGCTAGAACAATTGATATGTAAATAAGATCGTGCACGTTGGGAAAGTGTTTCATTAGGGTCATAAGGGTCAACCAGAGATTGTTTTTTGTTTTTTCGTTTAACGTATGGTTTTTTGAACAAACCGATGTGTGATAAAGTGCGAAGTTGATTGTTTTCTTTGCCTGAAAAGTTGTGTGTTCGGTCAGTATTCTGAGTAGTTAGTCCCAGTAAAAAACCACGAGCTCTACTGTGACATGTCATGCAATCAGCTCTGCTCGGAAAAGTCCAATCATGTCGCCGAAAACTACCCGGTGATTTATTATCAGCGATGCGAAAAGTGGACTTAGATCCTTCTTTTGAGACCAATTCTGCATCAGTTTGTTCTTCGTTCCACTTATATGAATAGCCGGTCCATTCGTTTTGTTGCCGGAGTAAAATTCGAGTCTCTATACGAAATGGTTTAGCCAAGCCAAATGTGTCTTCTCGTTGGACTTTTAATGTTTGAACTAGTGCTGTTCTGTTAGGAAACGACCATGCGCCATTATGGTTAAGACTTACAGTCTGTTTGTCTGGCACAGCCATCCATCGTTTCGCGGTAGCTGTATCGTTCCAACCGGAGGCTATTACAGAATATTCAATAACTCCCGGCTTCATTGTATGGTTTTCTGTATTTGTAAATAGGCCGGTCTCACTTAAGCGTCTCGGAAATGGTGCGGATAGGCGGACTCTTGGCTGAGTTTCAAGTCGATAAAATCCACTTGAGTGATCTACGATCAATAACTCTCCTGAGTGAGTTGTAGCGAAGCCTGTAATGGCTAACGGGGTGTCCGCTAGTTCTTGAAATGCCAAACGTTCTTTTCCATTATGTTTGATCCCCCAAATCTTGCCAGTGCCGTAGTCGCCGTAAATATAATGGCCGCGGAGACTCTTCCATTTTAGCCCGTAATATACGATGCCTCCAGTTATTGATCTAGCTTCGGAGTGAGAATGCTCAACCGTTGGTTGTGTCAATGGGTGTGGCCCCATGGTTCGGTTTTCGTAAAAAGGATGACTTCCTTCGTAAACGCTCCAGCCATAATTATCTCCGGAATTTACCATATGAACAGATTCCCAAAGATCCTGACCATTATTCCCGACCCAGATATGTCCGGTCAGTTTGTCTACTGTCAGTCTCCAGGGGTTCCTGAGCCCATATGCATATAGTTCGGCTCTCGCATTTGGAAGATTAACGAAGGGGTTATTTTCGGGTATTTTGTAGGGTTTTTCTGTGCTAGTCTCACGAATATCAATCCGTAAAACTCCTCCTAGTAAATCGTCCAAAGTTTGACCGGAGAGCCAAGTGTCAGAATCACTAGTGCCATCACCTGTTGAAATATAAAGCATTCCGTCTAGTCCGAAGTCAATCCCTCCTCCGTCGTGTCCGCCGGATCTCCATTCGAGGATAGTGTGTTCCGATTCTAGATCAATGGTTGGTGAATTCTTTGATATTGTGACTCGAGAAATTCTATTAGATTTTTTGCCTTCGAATGCTTCTAAGTTCAGATTGCTAAAGAGATAAATAAAGCCATTTTCGGAATACTTGGGATCGAAACAAAATGAATATACATTACGTCCTGGTAACTCTAGTAGTGTTTCGTGTTTCTCTACTTTTGGATCATCCTCAAAAGCGACTAGTTGTGTTGGCTTTCCTTGACCATGGTGTAGAAGGGCAAGAAGTCGTTTTGTTTGCGGCTCAGCAGCGAGAAACATAGGGGAACGCCATACTTGATTAGTATAAACTGGCACGGCTTTAAATGGAGGAGGAGGCTCGGGGGTGCCTATCAGGCTTGTGTTCGTCCACAATTCACGATTAATCAAGCCGAAAGGGGGTTCCTCTTCTGCTATGCTTTGAATAATTAAAAGTTGGCCAAATACAAATAATATTGAGTAAAAAGCAGTCTTAATAGAATTAATCGACTGTAGCATGCCTAAGAGGAAAGTAATAGTCTCGAAAGAACAGAGCAAGACAAGTGCTTGGTCAAATAGATTGGCACCAGCTTAGTAGTCAGTGATGATTTCGGGCATGGACTTGAATAGAAGAGTAGCGCTTATAACTGGGGGCAGTAGAGGGGTTGGTGCAGCAACCGCTATTAAATTGGCTCAGCATGGTTGTAATGTAGCAATTAATTGTAATCGAACTTTTGATCTTGCGAATAAGGTGGCAGAAGAATGTAAATCGTTTGGGGTAAAGGCTTTGGTGGTAAAAGGTAATGTTGCTTCAGATCAAGATTGCAGAAGAATTGTTTCTGAGACGATAGAATCTTTTGGTAAATTAGATATTCTAGTCAATAATGCAGGGTCGACACGCTTTATCAATTTTCAAGATCTGGATGATGTGCAGGATGAAGATTGGGATCTTATTATGGGTGTGAACTTAAAAGGTCCATTTCAATGTGCTAGAGCAGCGCGGCCAGTTCTTGAGTCCAGCGAAATTGGAGTAATTGTAAATACTGCTAGTGTAGCCGGGATTACAGGAGTTGGAAGCTCAATACCCTACTGTGCATCCAAGGCGGGTGTTATTAATCTAACACTTTCTTTGGCTCGAACTTTTGGCCCGAAGATTCGTGTCAATGCTGTTGCTCCAGGGTTTATTGAGGGGGAGTGGCTGAAAAAGGGTTTGGGTGAAAACTATGAAGAGGTCCGTAGTAAAAAATCTCAGGAAGGATTACTTGATAAGGTAAGTTTACCTGAAGATATAGCAGATGGTATTTTTTCAATGATTATATGCCAAAAAGTCACTGGGCATATTCTTACTGTAGATACAGGTCATACTATTGGCCCAAGAATAAGCACTGGGATTTAGGGCTGTAGCAAGCTATAATCGATTATTAGTGAACTAACGTTCTTCTACTGGTGTATACTTTAGGTCGTCTGGCCCGTCATACAGGCTTTTAGGTCGAATTAATCGGTTGTCAGCCAATTGTTCTAGAACATGCGCTGTCCACCCCGAGGTTCTTGCAATAGCAAAGATTGGGGTGAAAAGATCGGTTGGGATTCCAAGGGAGTAGTATACAGTGGCTGAGTAAAAATCTACATTTGGATGAAGGTTTTTCTCGGCAACCATGATTTCTCGAATACGTTCACTCATGTCCAGCCACTTGGTATCCCCTAATTCACCACTTAGTTTTTTGGCCATGGCCTTGAGATGTGGTGCTCGAGGGTCTAGTACTTTGTATACTCGGTGGCCGATACCCATGATTTTCTTTTTGTTTTTAAGGCAGTCTGCCACGAACTCATCAACTTTTTCGACACTACCAATTTCTTGAAGCATTTTGATAACGCCTTCATTTGCACCTCCATGTAAAGGGCCTTTTAGTGTGCCTATTGCAGATGTTATAGCAGAGTACATTCCGCTCAAAGTAGCTATGGTTACTCGAGCTGAGAAAGTAGAAGCATTCATTCCATGATCAGCATGCAGAATATAGCACATGTCTATTGTCTTTTCCTTCGCTTCGCTCGGTTTTTCGCCATCAACGAGGTAAAGGAAGTTAGCAGCTTCACCTAGGGTTGGATCTGATTCTGGCAATGGTTTGCCTTGGCGAGATAAATGGAAATAAGCAGTAATGACTGGTACTTGGGCAATGAGCTTGATAGCCCGCTTTGCTTGATCCTCCATTGAATCTTGTGCCTCGGGTGGTTCGTAGCATGCAAGAGCGGAAACGACAGTGCGTATAGCTCTCATTGGGGAAGCATCTTTAGGTAGTTGCTTGATCAGTTCAACAACACCATCTGGGAGTTTTCTAGCTGCGACCAGTTCAGCTTTTAATGCGGCTAGTTCAGTTGAATTGGGAAGTTTTCCTCTATGCAGTAAATAAACTACTTCCTCGTAAGTGGCCTTTCCGGCTAATTCGTTAATATTATATCCACAATATATTAGTTCGCCATCCAATCCACGAACATCACTCAATTTTGTGGTTGCCGCAATAACCCCGTCGAGGCCTTTGTTAGCTGCTGTTTTTTCCGTATCACTCATATTATAACTGATCTTTATCTCTTTTTGGCCGGACACATTAATTTAAACGGGTTTTAAGCGCAATCGGAATCAGTAGATGTTATCAATCTTTAGCACCGCGGTAGACGCATCGGGCTGTGCAGGTTTCTGCAACCTCTACTGCAGATAAAAGTGGTAATTTTGGCTGTAAACGTTCCCAAATCCAGAGGGCCAAGTTTTCACTGGTCGGGTTTTCTAACCCTTCTATTTTATTGAGGTAATGGTGATCTAATTGTTTCCAAATTGGTTTAAAGGCAGATGAAATATCGGCATAATCCATTACCCAGCCGAGCTTAGGATCGCATTCGCCTTCAACAACAATTTCTACTTTGAAACTGTGACCATGTAATCGATTACATTTATGTCTCTTTGGCAGATTGGGAAGATAATGTGCGGCTTCAAACTGAAAAGTTTTTCTTAGTTCCATAATTAATTAATTTCAAGATCGGTCCAATTTATTAGATCTCCTAAGGGGGGGCGTCCGTCGTGCCTCCAAGTTAATGGAGGAAGCTGCATCTTGCCCAAAGGGCAAATCCGAGGGACTCCCCATTGCCCAAAAGCTTGGGCGTATTCTCGCAATTTAGCTTCACTTGCAGCTATGCCAATAGTTGATATATTATCTCGGTAAGGCTCCAATATATGCATAATTTCTGCAGGATTCTCTATAGGTTTGATAAAAATAAATCTGTTAAGAGGTGATGATTGAAACTGTTTTTCATCCTCTTGTACAACTGTCCAATCGGTGGAGTCTTTACTCTCCCATAGCATAGCTCCAACATTATTTTCTGATCGAATTTTATAAAAGCGTCGTATGTTATTTATGTCGGTATCTTCTTTTTTAGAGATTTTCCCACGAGGTGTAGTCATGTTGCGTTTAGCCAGTTCTTCTGCAAGCATTTCTGCGAACTGATCGGGTTTCAAGTTTCCAAGTTCTTCAATATATATAACTTGAGGAGAGAGGCAGCCTTGCTGATTCCATGCGATCACATCATCCGCGGCACGAGAGATTATCGTTTGTGTTCCCATCACCTCATTCGCGAGTTGTTCCACGTAGCCAAAGCTTATGCGGTTGCCATAGCCAATAAACTTTTTGTTCAACGGCAGATATTTCCGTACTGATTCTAGGGTGCTATCATTACCGGTGGCTAAGATACAGTCAGCTTCATTGTATAGTTCGCTTTCAAGTTTTTCGTTGCCTCCTTTCCATTCTGCTATTTCAAGCGTTGAAGCAAGTCCTGGGTCGATGTAATGTAGAGAGTGTCCAAATAGTCGGGGGAGTAGTGACTTTCCAGTAGCGCACTTCACAAACTGCGCTGAACGGAGTAATAGTCCAAAAGCAATCGATTGAAATATTGGTACAGGTAAGTTTCCTGGAGCTAATTGAGCAATGAGTTTTGGCCCATGTACCATTGCTAGTGAACGGCCTGAAAGACTTCCATATGATTGAAGTCGGGTTGGGTCACCAATTTCTTGATTTAGTAAGCTAAAAAATTTTTCCTGAGTCCATTCTTTAAAGCATGCGTCCAGTCCAGCTGCGAGAACCTCGCGAGGAAAACCTGTATCTTTTGGATCGGCAGCAAGGGCTAATTTTCGCAACTTGTAATCAGGTGATTGCCAAAGTGCAGCAGTCTCAACTAATTTCGAAATGATTGTTTCATTACCTATTTGTGCCAAATACTCATCCCGATTGTATTTTAGGGATCGACAGGCCTCTGCGATCAATTTGCCGCCTAAATCTGCGTCTGGTTTATCCGCCAGATAGTAATCTAATGATTGATCAAGCATTGCTTAAATTAATTAATGAAAATCCTTTAGGCTTAGCAAATAGTTTCAGCGCAAGATCGTTGAATTCCTTGTCATTAAATGATGCTATACGCCGATATATACAAGCTATTTGTACTTTGCAGGTGCCGGTCAATGATGAAAAGCATGTCATGCGGTTTTTGAACAAAATGGCTGGTTTTCCGCTACAGCCAATTTCGAAAAATTAAGGGCGAAGTGCTCTAATAGCAACAATTGGTTTTGTCAGGTATTCCGGCATGTGTTTTGATTTTGCGCATGAAAGATTTTACGCTTTCCATAATGTGTGGTGTGATGGTTATTGGTTTAATAGGTTGTGGAGAATCATCTCCTGCAGATAATCAGTCTGGCATAACCGAAGAGACCAACATTTCATCAGGTGAGATTTCAATATCTGTTACCCCAACCACAGACATCCCGTCTTCAAAACAGGGTGTAATATCTGTTGATACTTCAAAACCTGCAGCCACATACACTATTAAGCCAGCTCAGTCAGGAGAGGTTTATGCTGATGGTAAATTAAAGGAAGAAGGAGAAGCTTATTTTCTTGATGACTCTCCATTTAATGGAGACTTTATTGACCATCATGATAATGGCCAAAAGTCTGTAGAAGGTAAGTTTTTGAATGGCAAACAAGAAGGAGTTTGGACCTATTTTCATAAGAATGGTAGTCGTTTTAGAACTGGAAAATATGTGGATGGTCGCGCCAATGGACAGTGGGTTATTTGGCGTATGGATGGCTCTAAATGGTCGGAAAAAAATTATGTGAATGGCCAGTTAAATGGTATTGAAATTCGTTGGCATGCTAATGGTAAAAAGCAGTCCGAGACTCAGTGGGGTGGCGGGAAAGTTTTATCCAAAAAAGAATGGGACGAATCAGGTGTGTCCAAGCCTTAAACGCATTGCTTATCAACGGTTATACTATAGGTGATGAACCAGAATTGCAGAGCACTATTCGAGGTGCGCGGCTGGTGCAAAACGGTTCGGTATTAAGCGAGGTGCTTTCGGAACCTGGCCCCACGCACAGTGTCTTTGATGTTCTAGCTGCCGCTATAATGTTAAATAAAGAGACTCGAGTTGGGATATTGGGTTTTGCTGCTGGGGGAGTAATTGCGCCACTTCGTGCGATGAATGGGCGGCAGGATTTTTATGGCGTAGATCTTGATGAAGCAGGATTTAAGTTATTTGGAAAAGTTTCAGGTGATTGGCGTGGGAATCTCATGTTTGTCAAGTCGGATGCGGTTAAGTGGTTGGGAGCTCAACAGAAGCCATTCGATGTATTACTCGAGGACCTTTCGATTGGTCAAGATGGGGATGTATTTAAGCCGGATGTTTCAATCGATGTATTACCTGATTTGATTCGTTCCAAGCTTAAGCCAAGTGGAATAGCAATATTCAATCTGCTTCCATCGAATGATCGGACATGGGCTGAAATGATTCGGATCGTGAGCCATTCTTTTGAGCATGGGCTTATAATTACATTCGACAGTTTTTACAATAAAGTCCTTATTTTGAGTATTAAACCTTTAAGTAGTACGCGTAAGATTTCCCGTCTTTTACGAAATTTTTTATCTGGTATCCAATCCTCAATTTCTCGTGATATTCAAGTGCGAACATTGCGTATCATGAAGTCATAATCCCGTTTGCGCTTAATGACGGTTTCTGACATCTTAGTGCCAGTTATTTTGAACAATGGTTATGCGTTTTCTTATTAGACAAAACTTTATGAATCGAGCTGCCTTCAAGTTGCTCATGTTGGTATTAATCGGTTATACAGTTTTAATAGGCGCTCAGGAAAATCAGACCTTGATTCCAAAGTGGTCACGTTTTCAGGGAGAATTAACTAGCCTTAAACAATATGATAATCCAGCTCGGGATTTACAACTTAAGGCAGTATTCAATCCTCCTGTAGGTGATTCAGTTTTAGTTGATGGCTTTTGGGATGGTGGTAATGATTGGAAAATTCGGTTTATGCCAGATATGGCTGGGAAGTGGACTTTTAAGATTACCTGTTCAGACGAGAGCAATTTGGGTTTACATAATCTTGAAGGAAGTTTTCTTTGTACTGCGCCTGTTCCAGATAATATTTTAAGTAAGAATGGACCTATAAGGGTTTCACGGTCGCGTACTCATTTTATGTATGACAATGAGAGCCCGTTTTTTTGGATGGCTGACACGGCTTGGAATGGGCCTCTCAAATCTAACGAGTTTGACTGGAAGAATTATCTTGAGGAAAGGAAGCGGCAAGGATTTACGGCGGTTCAATGGATTGCAACTCCATGGAGGGGTTTCCCAAAAGGAGACTTGGCAGGTCAAATGCCTTTTTCGGATAAAGAGAAAAAAAGAATTAACCCAGAGTATTTTCGACGCTTGGACAATCGAGTAGAAGCGATCAATCGGGCAGGGTTGATTAGTGTGCCTGTTTTATTTTGGGCTTCGGGTGAAGAGGATAACTTGATTAATTCTCTGTCGGATGATCAGGCTATTTCTCTAGGTCGTTACATGGTTGCCCGTTGGGGAGCAAGTTTTGGGGCATGGATTCTTGGAGCTGATGGTAATTACTCTGGAGCTGATGGTGATCGTTGGAGAAAAATTGGTCAGGCTATATTTGGAGATCGCCGCCGCGCCCCTGTGTTCATTCATCCAAAAGCTAAAAGTTGGATTTTTGAATCTTTTCGTGATGAGAAATGGTTGACTGCTATCGGATATCAAATTGGTCATGATATTAATGATGCTACAAATAATTGGATACATAACGGCCCCCATACACGTGATTGGGATAAGCTTCCCCGTCGTCCAATCGTGAATCTGCAGCCTCCCTACGAGTGGCAACCTAGCAATAGCAAGAATCTACCTATTTCTTCAAATCATGTTCGTCGTGCATTATACTGGAGTCTTCTTAGCACTCCAACAGCTGGGGTTAGCTATGGAGTCGCGGGAGTTTGGGGATGGGACAATGGGGTCGATCCGACATTTGGATATGCTAATGGCGGGGTGCCCCCGGATTGGCGTGAGTCGTTAACTTATGAAGGAGGGAAGCAAGTCGCTCATATAACCAGTGCATTTGAGTCTGTTGACTTTCATTCACTCCGACCTGATCCCAATGTTCTTATCGATCAGCCTGGAGATGACTCAATTGCCACTTATGTAGCATCGTCAAGTTCTGCAGATGGAAACCTTGTTGTTGTATATACTCCAGTTGAAGCAAGACTGAAGATTAATGTGGAGAAATTGCCTTCTCCCTTAATTGCCGCATGGATCAATCCTCGAACTGGAGAACGAAAAGACGTTCTAGCGGTGTTGCGTGGATCTGCTTTGGAATGTCCAGCTCCTGGTGATGGTGATTGGCTGTTAATCTTAAGAGCCAAGCAGTCAGTTTCTGAAACTTCGTTACTCCGTTAGTCAATGCATCCGCTCGCGGAAAAAGTGAGCGAAATAGCTCGGATGCAAAATCTTTTTCCGGGATCCGGGAAAATTGTTGTTGCGGTTTCTGGAGGGCTTGACTCGATGGTGTTATTGGATTTGTTGGTTTCGTCTGGGTTGAATATTAAAAACCGTTTGATTGTTGCTCATTTTAATCATCAATTACGAGGTGCAGAAAGTGATGCGGACGCGGTTTTCGTGGAGGAATCAGCTAGATCCTATGATCTGCCTTTTGAGTTAGGCTGTGAGGATGTTTTCCTTAAATCTCAAGAATTAGCTGGGGGGATAGAAGCCGTAGCACGTGAATTGCGCCACAGATTTTTTGTATCATTATCGAACCGATTAGGTTGTAATACTGTTGCCTTAGCACATCATTTAGACGATCAAGTAGAAACTTTTTTTATTCGTCTTTTTCGTGGTGCGGGGAGTTGTGGTTTGGCCGGTATGTCGGTTCTATCCTCTTCTCAATTGGATCCTGAAGTGAGACTGGTACGCCCACTGCTGGAGTTGCGGCGTGTTGAAATTGAGGCTTATGCTCAGGAGCTAGGAATAAATCATCGCGAAGATGAGTCAAATAATGATACTCGATTTTTACGAAACAAAATACGTCATGATTTATTACCTTATATATCTGAGCATTTCAACCGATCTATCCACCGTCAAATTATCAAGACGATGGGGTTAGTCGGTGATGATTCTGATTGTATTGATGCAATTGCAATTAAGTGGTTATCTAAAGAGAATACAGTCTTCGATGAATTATCAGTTGCTGTGCAAAGGAAAGTCTTGCAGCGGCAATTATTTTCAAAAAGTGTAGAATTGTCGTTCGATTTAGTAGAGTCGCTTCGAACCAATATTGATAAAGCTATCGAGGTTTCTCCCGGTAAGCGATTATTAAGGAAAGCAACAGGTAGGATTGAATGGTTGCCGTTTATGAATAAGCGAGTGTTTTCAATTGATCGATGTGAGATTGATTTATTTGATCAAAAGGATGAGATCGAATTTAGTGGAGTGAAATTCTGGTTTGAGAGGATTTCAGGTGGGTTGGATAAATTTTCTGAGCTTGGTCAAAAAAATAACAGAGAGGTGTTTGATGCAAGGTTGATTGGAAACCGTATTACATTACGACATTGGAGTCCTGGTGATCGTTTTCAGCCTATTGGCAATACTGGGGAAAAGAAGCTTCAGGACTTGTTTGTTAATCAGAAAATTCCATTGTCAGAGCGTCATCGACGTGCAATGGGAGAGTCGTATGATGGTCGTTTATTTTGGATTAATGGATTAAGGATTGCAGATCCCTTTAAAGTTACGGAATCAACGACTGAGTTGCTTATTTTCCATTGGAAAGAATAGAAGTATCCCAGTCTTTCCAGACAGGCTCATAGCCTAGATGGGAAATAGTCTTGGCAACGGTTTCAGGGCATCTTTCATCCGCGATATCAAATTGGCCGGTGGCTTTAGTTTTCGATCCTTTATCATTTTCGCTTAGTTCTTTTATGTTGCCGCGTTTAGTATGGCGAATTTTGTCTTTGCCAGCTCCTGTATAACCTCCTGGTTCAGTGTGGCTACCAGCGCTCATACTGGTGATGCCTAGTGGGATTAGTTGGTTGCGTAGGTTTGCTGATTCTCGCGTAGAAAGAATTATACCCACATCGGGTAGAAATAATCTTAATGCACATATGGTTTGAACTAAATTTTGGTCGTTAAAGTTATGCAATGGTTGAAATTCTCCAGCGCAAGGGCGAAGTCTTGGGAGTGAAATGGTTAGCTGGGATTTCCAGCATCTGCGGAGTAAATAGTCAGCATGGGCAGCGAGGCAAATTGTTTCGTATCTCCAATCGCTTAGACCATAAAGTGCGCCAATACCCAGTCTCCGAAATCCGGCAGCGTGAGCTCGTTCTGGCGTTTCTAGTCGCCAGTCAAAATTCCTTTTAGGGCCAGAGGTATGCATGTTGGCATAAACTTCTTTATTATAGGTTTCCTGATAAACCACTAGACCCTCGGCGCCTGAATTAACAAGTGGGACGTATTCTTCTCTTTCCATGGGGCCGACTTCTAGTGAAATTGAAGGTATTTTGCTGCGCAGTGCCGTAACGCAATCAGCCATATAGCCGCTAGAAACAAATTTTGGATGTTCCCCCGCTACTAGCAAAATATTACGAAATCCCTGTTTGGCTAAAGCGCTAGCCTCATTGACTACTTCATCGATTGATAAGGTTACGCGAAGTATAGAGTTATCTCGAGAAAACCCACAGTAAACACAATTGTTGATGCATTCGTTACTTAAGTAGAGAGGGGCAAAGAGACGAATCACTCGTCCAAAACGTTGTTGAGTTATCCGATTTGAACGATTAGCTAAAAATTCTAATTGTTTTGTAGCGCTAGGGGACAGCAGGGCGGCAAGATCTGTCAGATTTAAAATATTTTTGGTTAAAGCTGCAGAAACATCCACCTTTGAAGCCTCCTGTGCCTTTCGGCAAAGGTTTTCAATGGGCAACTGGTTGAACTGCTCTACAAAACTCACAGGCACAAGTTAGCTAAGAGACTACGATTGGCCAAGCGTAGTTGTTTTTTTTGTGTAAAACTAATAGAGTTGGTTCAGGAGGCTTAGATAAGAATATATGTTCGGTCTTGGAAAAAAACCCCCAAATAATAATGGAGAAGAGCATAGATATTATTTACTCCCTGGTATGGGACGATCCAACCGACGTCGTCACCAGTTAATTTTCTTGTGGAGTATTATCGGTGGCATTGCGGGGTCAGTCTTAATTGGGCTCGGTATTTGGTTGATCAATCGATAATAAGAATTAATTCTTTAAGGCTTTTAATTCTTTTCGAAGGAGTTCTGCCATCGGAGCGACCGTGTTTCGGCTGAGGTCGAACCGAATATTGCAACGTTCAAACAATTCCGGTAATGGCCTGGACCCTCCTAGTGCTAGTGCTGCTTTGTAGTCGCTTAAAGCTTTGGATCTATTGTTCTTGGAATTAGCCCAAACCTGTAATGCACCGAGCTGTGCAATGCCATATTCGATGTAATAAAATGGGTGAAGAAAAATGTGCAATTGCTTATGCCAAAGCTTGGCCTTGGCGGGTTCGTAGTTTGTCCAGTTAACTTTTCCTCCAAAGCGATCAATAAGGTTGCTCCATGCATTATCGCGTTCTTCTACAGAGTGGTTGGGATTGAGGTAAAGCCAGTGTTGGAATGCATCAACGGTTGCAATCCAAGGAAAAACAAAAACAATTCCTTCAAGGTGTGCTATTCGTGCACGACGAGCTTCTTCTATGCTGTAAAACTCCTCTAGAAATTCACTTCCGAGTAATTCCATAGCCATTGAAGCAACCTCGCAAAACTCGATGGGAGCATGTCTGTATGAATGTAAAGGTTCATTTTGGCTAGCCATTGCATGAAATGCATGGCCAGCCTCGTGAAGCAATGTCTCAACGTCTCGCTGTACGCCAACAGAATTCATAAATATAAAAGGCAATCGAGATTCATCGAGCGAGCATTGGTAGCCGCCCGGAGCTTTACCTTTTCGGTTAGCTAGATCGAGCAAATCAAGATCTTGCATTATTTGAAACCAGTCCGCTAGATTTCCATCAACTTGATTGAAGATGGCTTGCGATCGATCTATTAAATCCGATACTGTTTTGAATGGTTTAAGAGGTGGGAGGCCTTGTGGATCGGTTGCTGTATCCCACGGCCTTAGTTCTTTAATTTCCAGCGCCTGTAAGCGCTCCTCTTGTAGTTCTCGAAGTAAAGGCACCATTTCCTCTTCGATTGCATTCTGAAAAGAGATGCAGTCGTCTGGCGAATAATCGAATCGGCCAAGTCGTTTATGTGCGTAATCCCGATAGTTAGGGAAACCCGCATTTTCACTCATTTGATTTCGGATTTTTGCTAAATCATTGAGGTGACCATCAATTTTTTCAGCCTCATCAAGTCGGCGATTGGCTACCAGCTCCCAAGCTTTCTGCCTATGCTTTCGATCGGTTTCCTCGAGATGCCGATTCATTTGGATGAGTGTTTGTTCTTTGCCTTCAAATTGTACTGTTAGGCTTCCAATTATCTTCTGATATTGTTGGCCAAGTTTTGAGGTTTTAGTTTCGAGTGAAACATTTTCCCTGTGAAACAACTCTACTTGAAGTTCGGTATCGCGAATAAAGATATCGTAACGCTGATTTTTTAATTGTTTACAATTAGGATGCTTGGTCAGCTTTTTTGCTAAGCGAAAGTTACATTGCTTTTCTTCTGGTTCGATTTTTTCGACGAACTCTAAATAAGCTTTTTCAGCATTCTTATCTTCGGTTTGACAAGTCATAGCTATATACCGTTTGGATCCTTCTTCGGCGATTGCGGCAGATAGTTCTTCCCAATTGAGAATTACTTGTTCGATTTTTTCGGTAGTAGACGCTGTCTTTAGTTGTTCTTCGAGCTGTTGAAATAAGGGCTCGATTGCAGTCCAGTCTCCAATATTGATGTTAGGAGGAACAAACTGCCGTGGTGTGTGGATAGAGATTTTTTCAAACATTAAATTGTGGGAAGAACAGTGAGGGTAAAAACAAAAAAAACCCAGCAAGTTTAGTTTATATAGTTATTTTATAGCATGTATTGGCATAAAAATTAACGAGTAACGATATTATCTAAATCGGGATTAAATTGTTGTGCAGCCGTGATCTTTGTGGCCTCACTGTTTTTCTATGAATCAAACTCTGGCAACAAAGACTATGATTGCTGCTGTGTTTTTTTATTCAGTGATTAATTTTGTAGTTGCGATGGGTGAGGATAGTAAACCATTTGTTAACTATGATGAACCTGTAGCTTCCTATTTGAATAGGATTCAAAAAGGCAAGCAGAGATTCGCGTTTGATGGCTCTGTTAGTTTCTCTAAATGGCAAAAGGCTGCGCGCGATTCTTTAGTAAAATTGATTGGGCTTAAGCAGATGAGCAAAGAGCTAGTTGATTTTAAGTCTAAAGTGGTTGTTGATTCTTCCGTTTCAGTTGATGGGGCTTATACTCGGCAGCTTTGTGTGCTCGAAACGGAGCCGGGAATCCGTGTTCCTTTTTATTATCTAGTTCCGAACAGGTCGAAACATAAGAGGCTCTTTCCGATTTTTATTTCACCGCATGGCCACGATAAGCTTGGCCTTCATTCATATTCAGGAACGTTCAAAAACGATAAGCATCGAGATGAGGTTTTGGCTCGAGAGGGTAATATTGCTGAACAGGCAGTGCTTCGAGGCTTTGTGTCTATTGCTCCTGCTACACGCGGCTTGGCAAGCGAGCTTCTTGTGCCTGATCCTATGGGGCGCCACGGTAAACGTCCATGTCGCGCACAGTTAATTCACTGTCTATTAGCAGGGCGCACTCCAACCGCGGAACGTGTTTGGGACATGCAGCGTATCTTAGACTGGGTGCTGAAACAGCCAGAGGTAGACTCTAATAGAATTATTATGTGTGGAAATTCTGGGGGGGGCGTGCTGACGACATATATGGCAGCGATAGATCCTCGGATCACTGTGGCTATTCCGAGCTGTTCGTTTACTTCGTCAATTAGCCCTGAGGGTTATATTTTTCACTGTGATTGTTGTCTTATTCCGGGCTTTCGCAACTGGGGTGGCTGGAAGGAATTAGCTGGTCTTATTGCCCCACGTCGATTATTGATTATACATGGTGTTAAGGATGGGCTGCATCATCGCCCTACAGTTGATGCATTAGGGAGTGAAGTTCATGCTATATTTAAAATGGCCGGTGTGCCCAGTCATATGTCACTTAAGTGGGGCAACAGCGGGCATCGGTTTTATCCCCAATTAATGTGGCCATTTATAGGTGAGTCGATAACAAATTCTATTACAAGGTAATCTTGTTTTCGTAAGATTGCTTGTGCAGACTGTGTGGGAGCCGGCTCGTCGGCAAATTTATGGCATTACCTCAAGTCAAACTTGATCAGGGCATTCATGTGATGCACTTGTTTTATTCGATAGACCGCCAGCTTTGGGAGTCGTTATCAAAGGAAGTATCTGCTGAAACTATGCTCAAACTGCAGTCACTTTGTGATGCTAATTCAAATCCTAGCCATCCTTGTATTCGAACCTATTCTAATGTTGGAGGAAAGGCAGATTTAGTGTTTTTTATTTTAGGAGAAGAGCTTGGAACAGTGGCTCAGTTACATCGAGATATTGAGGCTTGTTTCCCGGGCGGGGTATTAGTGCCAGTATACAATTATTTAAGTGTGACGGAACTGTCCGAGTACATGCCTACAGAGGAGGACACTAAAAGAAGGATTAAAGGTGAATTTCGTCTCGAGCCAGATACGCCGGAATTTGAAGCGAAGATGGAGGAGTTGTCCAAAATGCGAGCGGATTATGAGCGTTACAGGCTTTATCCTGAAATGCCTGACTGGGAGGTCATGTGTTTTTATCCAATGATTAAACGTCGGGAAGGTGCTGACAATTGGTATTCTTTAGATTTTGAATCTAGAAAAAAGCTAATGTCAGGGCACGCCCGTGTAGGACGTACTTATGGTGAGCGCATCAAGCAGCTCATAACAGGTTCGACTGGACTTGATGATTGGGAATGGGGCGTAACGCTAATGGCTCATAAGACGGATGCTATCAAAGAAATTGTATATGAAATGCGTTTTGATGAAGTGAGTGCTCGATATGGTGGTTTTGGTGAATTTTATATCAATATGCGACTGAGTCCTGCTGATTTGTGGGATCATTTGAGGTTGTAATTATTGATTTTTTATTGAGTTAAGAGTTTTTTGCTAGGAGGTTGTTCGATCCGGTTGTAATTTCTTTCTGACCTCCACCGTGGATAATAACGAGGAAATAAATTCTGAAGGTTGTACTGTGCCTAATCAGGATGCAGTGGATGAAGCCATTAGCAATTCGGATTCAGCTATTGTGAGTGAAGTATCTGTTGATGATAGATCTTCTCCTGTTGCTTGTCATTTATCAGAAGTGAAAATACCTGCTGAGAGTGAAGAGGGTTTTACATCTGAAGTTGATCTAGAAGAGCGTCGTGGATTTGTTAAATTTCTCTGCATTGTTATTGGCGGAATTGTTAGCGCTGTTCCTTTCGGGGCTGGTATTTGGGCTTATCTTAATCCGCTTACTCGTGAGAAAGAAGGAGGCGGAGATGGTTTTATCAAGATCACCACGTTGGATGCCATTCCGGCCAATGGGACTCCGGCTAAGTTTTCTGTCATAGCCGATAAGGAAGATGCTTGGAATAAGTTCAAGAATATAAGTGTAGGTGCAATTTATCTACTCAAAGAGGGCGGTAAGGTTAAGGCGTTACACACAGTTTGTCCGCATCTTGGATGCTTCATAGATTACAGGTCTAGTAAGAACGATTTTTTTTGTCCATGTCATAACAGTAATTTCAAGTTGGATGGAAGTATTGTATCTGGTGTTAGTCCTCGTCCAATGGATCCGCTTAAAATTGAAATACGCAATAAGGAAGAGGTATGGGTTAAATTCCAGAACTTCCAACCTGGTCATGATCATCCAATACCATTGTCATGAAGGCGTTATTCAATTGGATAGACCATAGGACTGGAATCAGAAGCTTAACGAAAGAGGCTCTATTTGAGAATATTCCCGGGGGTTCTAGATGGCGTTATGTTTGGGGTAGTACACTGACTTTTGCTTTGTTTGTTCAGTTTGTTACTGGGGTGTTTCTTTGGATGGGTTACAGTGCTAGTTCTGGTGATGCTTGGGAGTCGGTAAACTATATTCAAAACGAGATGACCGGTGGTTGGTTGTTGCGAGGGATTCATCATTGGATGGCGCAGGCGATGCCGATATTGCTTTTGTTGCATTTGATGCAGGTTCTTGTGGATGGTGCCTATAAGGCGCCTAGGGAGGTAAATTTTTGGTTTGGGGTTATTCTTCTTAAGCTAGTACTAGCATTGTCGCTGACTGGTTATCTTTTGCCTTGGGATCAAAAAGGCTATTGGGCTACCAAGGTGGCAACTAATCTTGCCAATCTTGTGCCTTTTATTGGTCCGGAAATCCAGAAGCTTGTGGTTGGTGGAACTGATTATGGCCACCATACTTTGACCCGTTTTTTTGCTCTTCACGCTGGAGTATTACCAGCGTTAATTGTGTTGTTGGTTGTCGGGCATATATATCTCTTTCGTCGTCATGGAATTACACCAGCTGAGCCAAGAAAGAAGAAGGATGCCTATTTTTGGCCTGATCAGGTTTTTAAGGATGCTGTTGCTTGCTTGGCAGTAATGGCTACCGTCATGTTTTTTGTAATTTGGTATCACGGAGCACATTTATCTTCGCCGGCTGATCCATCCGAGCCGTTTTCAGCAGCCAGACCTGATTGGTATTTTTTGTATCTTTTTCAATTTTTAAAATTACCGGCGTTTGCTGGTAATAAGGAGGTATGGGGAGCGATCTACATTCCGAGCATGTTTGTTGGTTTAATTTGTTTAATGCCTTTTATTGGTAAATGGAAAGTTGGCCATTTCTTTAATGTTGGTGTTATGTTTGCTTTTTTGGGAGGGGCTGGCGCACTGACATATCTGGCCAAGCATGAAGATGTATCTGGTTCTAACAGTGCCATTTACTTAAAGGCTCTACTCGACAATGAACGTGATGCCCGGCGGGCAATCGAATTAGCTCGGCACCAAGGAATTGAAACCACTGCATTAAATCTACTTAAGACTGACCCGAAGACACAGGGCCCCAAACTTTTTGCTCAGCATTGTGCGAGTTGTCACCGTTATGATGGACACGATGGCCTGGCTCATTCATTATTAGATGCTAAATCGTTGCATGATTTAAAACGGCGTACTTCATCTTTTCAGCGTTTCGCTTCATCCGAAGCGATTCATCCAGACTGGTTAGCCCGCCTTAAGGGGGGTGCTAAAACTAATGATTGGCAGACCGTTCAGGCTGTTTTGAGTGCTAATATAGAAGGTTCATATGAAGTCATTGCTAGTACAAAGTTTAAAGAAGCACCCAGCGCCCCAGATTTGAAAGGTTTTGCATCTCGTCAATGGATTATAGAATTACTTAAGCCAGAGATGTATATAAGTAGCCGATTTTTTGGAGGAACAGTTCATAAAGATGGTGACATGTACCGCCGGTTTCTTAATCGAAAAGTTATCAAGTATAATGATGAGGAAAAAGAGATGCTTAAACTTGTAGCTTTGGCTCTTTCTGCTGAGGCTAAGCTTCCTTTGCAGTCCAATATTGATGAGGCTGATGAAACGCTAATTAAACAGGGAGTGGATCATCTAATTGATGATATTTCCTGTATCAATTGTCATGCTTTTCAAGAGCCTGATCCCGATGTTGAAGGGCCTGATCTTACTGGTTATGGTTCGCGCCAATGGATTATTGATTTTGTCAAAAATCCAGAACATGAGAAGTTTTATCCTGAGACCAATGATAGAATGCCATCTTTTGGTAAAAAGAATATTCTAACTGAAAAAGAAATTGGCCTTATTGCTGATTGGATTCGAGATGACTATTACAAGGGTTCTAATTCTTCTGTTACAAACTGAGTTAAGTCAACTAACCTCTAATTTGTGGATATATCTAAAGCAACTCGGCATTTAATAGAAGTTGATCCCGACTTAGCCAAATTTATTCGAAAAATAGGTTCATGTAATCTAAAGCCAGATAAGAGTCGTACTGTTTACGCTTCACTAGTTAGATCTATAGTCTACCAGCAATTGACAGGTAAAGTTGCCGGTATAATCTTTAATCGTTTGTTAGATTTATTTCCTGGGAAAAGGTTTCCTGCCCCTCAAAGTATACTATCAATATCTATAGAGAGGCTGCGTAGCGTGGGACTATCTAATCAAAAAGCTCAATACATTCGAAATATTGCCCAAGCTTCGATTGATGGTATCGTTCCAGATTCTCGAATGGCTAATCGTATGACTGATCAACAATTGGTAAATCAATTAACCTCAATTAAAGGAGTTGGTAGGTGGACAGTTGAGATGCTTCTTATCTTTCGATTAGGGCGTCCCGATATTTTGCCTGTCACAGATTATGGCATTCAAAAGGGATTTGCTGTGGTTAAACGTTTGGAGGAACATCCAAAGCCAAAAGAATTAATCGTTGCTGGTGAATACTGGTCGCCATATCGAACGGTAGCTACATGGTATCTATGGCGAGCCGCTGAAACGGTCAACTGAAGGCTCAAAGCCTTATGCTTAAGAAGAGATAAATCAATTAATTGTATTACTTTTCTTAGGTTAGCCGTTTTTTTGTGTTTGCCGGATTGCAGGGATGAGGAGTATGGCTGATAAGATGATCATTCCAGCGCTTATGTAGCTGAGCTTGCTGATTGTTAATCCAGAAGCGAGTACTCCAAATCCGATAATAGGTGCTAAAACCCCCCTCACACCTGTAAAGAAAGTGTGGACAGACATATAGTCAGCCACACGATTAGCAGGCGCAATTTTGGTTACCCACATGCCCCACGCAATATCACCTCCGGCATGGGCTATGCCAAAGAATAGTTGTCCTATGATCATTCCAGTCAGGCTTTGGCTGCTAAAAAATATTATTATACCTAAGGCGAAAAACAGATTTAGTACTGAGCGAAGTAGAAAGAAATTTATGCGGTCGAATAGCCATCCCCAAAAGGGATTAAGTAATAGTCGGAATAGGTTTGGAATTACAAGTGTTAGAACGGAGATAATAAGGTCGCTTTTTTGAAGCCCATAAATGGGATTGGTTAGGTACTCAACGCGGATTGGGATCATCATTAGATTGCCGAATCCCATTATCATCCAGCATATAAGGGCATGCTGAAATAATTTATCGGTCTTTGCATAACGTAGTGTGCGAAATGGATGATTGCCGATGCTGCTATCAAGTGGCCGAGAGGGGAAGTGCTTAAGTAAATACCATGAGGCCAAAAATGCAGATCCGAAAATTACAAGTAGCCATCGGTAATGACCTAGTCCATCTTGTTTATCTGCTCCCGTTTCGGTTAGAAAATATCCAGCAACAAAACTGAATAGACCTGCCCCTACTACTCGAAACCACACAGTTCGAGAGAAGTAATGACCGCGTTTGTTTTCAGGATAATTGTCTCTAAAGATTTGTGTTAGAAGAGGAATAGCTCCCGTAGAGCAAGACATTGCCACTATGCTTCCAAAAAGAAAAAGAGGGAGTGACTCGATAGCTGCTATAAGAAAAAAGAAGAATGCTCCAATAATGGACATTCTGCTGGCAGCTACTGCGGCGGGTATTTTAAGTGCTTGGACAAGGGTGACTACTGCCGGCGTGAGCAGTAGGCCCATGCTGGCAGAAGTTGCTACTAGCGCTTTGGCAATTGTTCCAGGATCACCGAATCCCTTGACTACAGTGAGCAGTAGGAATGTTGTACCAGCGGTTTCTAGAACTCCATTGCAGATAGCCCGACGCTGTTCGAGTCTAAAGGTGACTTTAGTCCTTTCGGCAAGATTCATCCAGAAACGACATTATTCAGGAAAACTTAGAATTGGCGATTAATAAAAACCGTTCCTCGCACTGGAGAGATAATCCGGTTACAACCACTGGCGTGTCGGGAGTGGTAGCCATTGTTGGCCGACCCAATGTTGGGAAATCGGCCCTTTTTAATAGAATTGCTCGCAGGCGGGTTGCGATAGTGCATGACCGTCCTGGAGTAACACGTGACCGTCTCAGTGCCGAGGTCGAGTGGCAGGGGCGGCCTTTTATGTTGGTTGACACCGGTGGGATTGGTTTGCTTAAGGGAGAACAGGGTGGCGATGATTTTGCACAAGAGATTGTGACGCAAGTTCAGGTTGCGCTAGACGATGTGGACGTTATTTTATTTGTAGTAAGTGTTCAGGATGGTGTTGTTCCGATGGATCTTGAGGTGGCTAGTATGTTGCGCACTGCCGATAAACCGGTACTTCTTATAATCAATAAAGTTGACACTGCTGGACATGCTCGAGGTGTTGATGAGTTTTCCGAGTTAGGTTTCGAGCATGCGTTCCCAGTTAGTGCTTTGCACGACCGAGGTATAGATACATCGATCGGTCAAGCGGTCAAATTCTTGCCTGAAATTTTAGTTCAACTAGAAGGGGGTGAAGATCAAGGAGATAATCAGAAGGCTAAAGAGTTACCTATGAATATTGCAATCGTTGGTCGCCCTAATGTTGGGAAGTCATCGATTATCAATGCCCTTACTCAATCGCAGCGTGTGATAGTAAGTGAGATTTCAGGTACGACACGTGATGCCATTGATGTACCTTTTGAAGTTGAGACAGATGGGGTTAGGCAGCATTATAACCTAATCGACACAGCTGGAATTAGGAAACGTCGTCGGGTTAAAGATTCGGTGGAATTTTTTAGCGTCAACAGATCGGATAAGGCAATTGAGCGATGTGATCTTGCAGTTATTGTTCTTGATGCTGCAGAAGGTGTTACTGAGCAGGATAAGAAAATTTGTGATAAAATTACTGATGCCGGTTGTGCATGCATAATAGTCGTAAATAAATGGGATCTCTATAAAGCAGCTGCTGAAAAAGCGAGAAAGGCAGAGGCGAAAAAAACGAAGGAGAAGGGAGGCCGAAAGTTTAGTCTCAAAAAACAACAAGAAATGATGTTTGAAGAGTTTGGCCGTTGGGTTCAGGCAAATTTGTTTTTTCTTGATTATGCTCCTGTTATTTTCACTTCAGCTTTAGATGGTTTCCAGCTCGACCGTATGCTTGAGGCTATTCGTTATGTATCTGGTCAATTGAATCAATCATTGCCGACGAGTTTGCTTAATCGAACATTACAGGAGGCCGTTGAGCGAAGTCCTGCGCCTAGTTCTAAGGGGCACCGATTTAAGCTTTATTACGCAACTCAAGTTGAGACTAAGCCGCCGACATTCTTATTGTTTGTGAATCGGAAAGAGCTTTTGAGCGATAATTACACCCGTTATTTGATTGGTGTTATCCGTAAATCATTTGGATTTGAAGGATGTAATATCCGTCTTGTAGCAAAGCCTCGACCTAAAAGTATCGCCCCTATCCGCCGCACATCTATAAAAAAGAAAACGGGCAAGAAGGCTTCTTATCGAGAAAAATTTCGATTGAAAGATGTTCAAAAGAAGAAAAAAGCAGCAAGTCGAAAAGCTAATGAGTCTAAGACTACTAGGAAGTCTAAGACTACTAGGAAGTCTAAGACCACTAGGAAGTCTAAGACCACTAGGAAGTCTAAGACCACTAGGAAGTCTAAGACCACT
>NYWG01000086.1 GCA_002684915.1 Verrucomicrobiales bacterium | reverse complement strand
TGCTGACTCAGATTTTGCCATTTTGTCTTCAGCTTCTGATAATACTTGTTCAATTGGCATGCAATTTTTTTAACACTAATCTATGGCTTTGACTAGTTTTTCATTTATATAATTAATTAATTAAAGAGAACTATATTTGCCATCCAGACCTGTATTTATGTTGGACTAACTCACCAACTTTAGGATGTCCAGATGCCTTCATTTGTTCATGGTCCCATGTTATTTGGCTATTTGTCCTGTGTGCGATGTTACCAAGGAGTACTACTTCAGTAAGAGGTCCAGAATAGTCGAAATTGCAAGTGGTTTTACTTCCTGTCTTGATCGCCTGAATCCATTCTTGGTGGTGTCCAATTGATTTAGGGATACTTGGTTCAGGTCTTTGGAAATCTTTGAAGTCTTTTTCTGGTAATAGTAAATGTTTGTTGTAATCAGCAAGCAGCATTCCTTTGTTACCTATAAATAAACTTCCATTACCCCAACTAGGTAATATTCCTTCTGCAAAGTGTGGAGGTTGGAATTCCCCGTGATACCATCGAAGCTTAGTTTTAGGTTGTTTGCCAATTGCTTCATAATGAAAGTCAACAACAAGTGAATATGGGGTATATTCGGTGTCGGGTTTTGGTCCATTAATCACCTTGATTTTACTCGGGTGGCGTAGGTCAAGTGCCCAGTGGCTTAAATCGATATAATGGCAACCGATGTCGGCTAGTGTTCCTCCCGCAAAATCCCACCATTGCCTCCAGTTAAATGGATGATGTGTTGGGTGGTAAGGTATATGTTCACTTTTTGGCCCTAGCCAGAGATTGTAGTTTAGGTTGTTTGGAACTGTATAAGAGCCCTTTGCTCTTGATTTTCCGCCGAAATTCCCAGCTACCCACACATGAATTTCATTTACTTTACCAATGGTGTTTGAACGAAGTAATTCAACAACTCTTCTGTAATTTTCACCAGCATGAATCTGGGTGCCCATTTGGGTAACAAGATTTTTTTCTTTGGCCAAATCAGTGATGGCTCTACACTCAGATATTGTACGGGTGAGTGGCTTTTCGCAGTAGGTGTGCAAATCGTTATGAAGGCCAAAAGACGCTGCTACAGCATGGGTATGGTCGGGTGTGCTTACTACTATTGCATCTAGGTTTTCGCGGTCTATCATTTTTCGGAAATCAGCATAATGATTGGCTTTTGGGAAATTCCGAGATTCTGCAGAGAGGAAATTGCTGTCCACATCGCAAAGAGCAGCGATATTTTCACTTTGAACTCCTTTTAAATTAGCTTTCCCTCGATTGAAAACGCCAATTATTCCAATATTAAGTTTTTCATTAGCTGCGTATGTGCGGGCGCTTCCGGCTGTTAGAATTGTGAATGTTGTTTGTTTTATGAAATTGCGGCGTGAAAATATATTTTTCATAATTGTATGCGAAATTTACTAGTTTAGATAAAGCTTTCAAGCTCCGGTTGACCCAGCGATGCGCAGGGCGTATATTTTTTCACGTGATTGATGCGACTGATGTACAACCCGTTGCAACTGCTGGGTTTCGTGTTGAGAGCCGAACACCGCCGGATAGATTAGATAAATTGTCTCGAGAGATTCTTCGAATCAAAGAGAAATTGAATGCCGTTTTACTTGTTCATAATTATCAACTACCAGAGATTCAGGATGTAGCAGATTATGTTGGTGATTCTTTGGGTTTGGCTCGTCAAGCTGCGGATACCAACGCTGATGTAATAGTTTTTTGCGGTGTTCATTTTATGGCTGAAACAGCAAAAATATTATCTCCCGATAAAACAGTGCTCCTGCCTGATAGTGAAGCAGGCTGTTCATTGGAGGAAAGTTGTCCGCCAGATAAGTTGCGTCAATTGCAGGAGACAAATCCAAATTTTTATACAATTGCCTATGTGAATTGTAGTGCTGAGGTCAAGGCTCTTAGTGATGTGATATGTACAAGCGGAAATGCTAAAAAGATTGTTGAGGCATCTCCATCGGACCGTGATCTTCTCTTCGTTCCTGACGAAAACCTTGGCTCATGGGTTACGGAGCAAACAGGGCGTGAAATGACGTACTGGCAGGGTAATTGTTATGTCCATGTTGAATGGACTCACGAAAGCATCACTCGAATAAGGCAAGAATATCCAGGAGCGCCTCTTGTTGCCCATCCTGAATGCACTAAGGCGGTAAGGATTTTAGCTGATGAGGTGTGCTCAACTGAAAAGATGGTTGATTTCTGTCGCGATACCAAATCTGATGCAATAATTATTGCTACCGAAGTGGGTATGCTACATCGACTTCAAAAGGAGTGCCCAGAGAAACACTTTATTCCAGCTCCTACTGACAAATGTGCATGCAATGAGTGTCATTTTATGAAAATGAATACTCTTGAAAAGTTATATGACTGTATGGCCAATCGGTCACCGGAGTTAATCCTTTCTCCTGATATAATCGAACGTGCTAGGTTGCCGATAGAGCGTATGCTCGAGATATCAGCACGATAAGAGTTTTTCTATTAACTGAATAAAGCGTTGCATGTTGCATTATTATGTTCAATCACTGTACTTATTAAATTTATGAAAAAACAAATCCTAATATCGTTAGTTATCTTTGTTCTTCTTATTTGTTTTTCAGCTTCGGTGCTTGGGGAGGGAGCAAAGACAGTTCAGCTTTTTAACGGAAAGGATTTAAATAATTGGATTCAGCAAAAGCAGGATGGATGGACTGTTGACAAAGGTATGATAGCACCTGGGGATAAGCCGGGAGGTTATATTTGGGCTAACGGTAATTATGATGATTTCGAACTAGAGATGGACTTCAAAATTTCCAAGGGATGTAATAGTGGAGTTTTTTTTCGAGCTGATCCAAATAATCCAGTTCAAGGTGGATTTGAAATTCAAATACTTGATTCCTATGGTAAGTCTAAAATAGGAAAACACGATTGTGGTGCTCTTTATGATGCATCGGCTCCAATTAGCAACAATTCTAAACCGGCTGGTGAATGGAATCACATGAAGCTTATTGTAAACGATGCTTATGTGAAGGTGGTACTTAATGGGGCTCTTGTAACCAATGTTAATCTTGATCAATGGATTGTTGCTCGGGAAAACCCTGATGGAACAGGTAACAAGTTTCGTAAGGCATTAAAAGATCTTCCTCGAACAGGAAGTATAGGCCTTCAATACCATGGTAAGCCTGTTTGGTTCAAAAATATTCAATTAAAGGCCATTTAAAGATTAATAAAAAAAGGCCCAGATATCATCTGGGCCTTATAGTTAAATTTTCAAATCTTAATCGTCTCTTCCTGTAAACGCTAACAAGATATGAAGTATGGCGACAAATACATTAAATAGACCCGAGAAAAGCATCAATGCTCCTGCTACCGGCTCGTTAAATTGAGTGTCGTTCAATACTTGGCTAGTTGCGTTTACTAGGATGAATACGCCAAAGATACCAATGGCGCCAGATATGAGCATTCCGAGAAAGCCTATGTTCAAAAACATGTTAAGAATTATCACGCCCAGAATTGCAAAAAATAAACCGAACATTAGGCCTCTTGGTGCTGAAAACTTAACTTTAGTGATCATTACGCAAATCGTGACTCCGCCAAATACTATACCGGTTAGTATTAACGCTGCTGGCACAATATCCGGAGCAACTACGCTTGCCATAAAAAGAACAGGAGCAAGAATTAAACCTGATATTAAGCCATCTCCAATGAGGGCTAGAGTTCCTAGTACAGGATTTGACCTGCATGACATAGCGATGTAAGGAATAACATTGAGTGCAATCATTGCGACAATCCATCCCATGGTAGATCCAAAAAAACTAACAAGTGCTTGAGATTGGGATCCAATAAAGCCACCTACAATTGCTGCTCCTACACTCAAGGAGAGCAGGAGATATGTTTTTTTAATTGTTGCAGAACGAGTCTCATCAATTTCCGTTGTGCCAAACAATCCGTGAGAGAGAGGTATATTATTCTGTAAACTATTCATACCGATTTCTTTATCGCATGACGTGCTATTTAATGCAATGAAATTTAAATAAATGTTGTAATCCTGCCTATTGCAACAGGCCGCAAATCGTTATAGATTTGTTGACATATAATAGTTATGCAACTTTCACTTTCAGTTCGAATTGCCGAGGAATTTTTGTCTAAAGAAAAAGCATCGATGTCGCTTGTTAAATTAACTTCATTAGCTAGTCGTTGTGGGTATGAAGCGCTTTGTATGCGAGCATCTCAAGTAGGAGTGCAATCAACTCCTGAGCAAGTTGAATTTGCTGCAACTTGTATTGCTAAAAATGGCCTTACAGTGAGTATGATTACTGGAGATTTTGACACAGTATATAACAACGATAATGGGCCATCATCATTGATGAATATTACTCCGTATCTTGAGTTGGCTGATAAGCTTGGGGCGTCTCGGGTTCGTGTGGCTTTAAAGAAAGAGTCTGATATTGTTAATGCTCAGCTGGCTGCAGATGAGGCTGCAGAAAGAAATATCGAGCTAGTTCATCAATGCCATACGCTCAGTCTGTTTGAGACTGTTGATGGTATTGAGAGAACTTTGAAGGCCATCGGGCGGCCGAATTTTGGATTGGTATACGAACCTGCAAATCTCGAGATTTGCAATCAGGATTATGGCCTTTCTACCCTTGAGCGTCTTTCTGGATGGATATTTAATGTTTATTTGCAAAATCAAATTATTAAACCTGAAGGTCTAGTGACGCTTCCAACGCGATGCAATGGCGACGTATCTTTCGATTTGATTTCAATTCATGCAAGTGGTGGTATTAATTATGACAAGGTTTTTTCTGGTTTGGAATCTATCGGTTATAATGGTCCGGTTACTGTGCACCAATCAGCTCAGCAAGGAGAGACGCCTGAAGGTTCGGCCAAAGGAACAGCAGATTTTTTACGAGGATTTATAATTTAGTAATGGTATATTTAGTAAGGATCAAAATATTTAAAGCTCCAAATTTTCTAGTTCCCCAAATTGTATATCATATAATCAATCCAGTTAATTATAATTGACCTTGCTCATCTGATTCTTCAGTATTAATAAATAAGCTGTAAGGTGATTGATAATGACTACAATAATTACAATATTTGGGATCTTGTTTGCGGTAGTAGTTCTCATCGGATTTTGGATGATGGGCGTTTACAATGGGCTAGTTCGTAGTCGCAATGCTAAGGATAACAATTACTCCCAAATAGGTATCCAGTTAACTCGTAAATATGAGTTGATTCCGAACCTAGTTAAGTTGGCAAAGGGCTATATGAAGCACGAACGAGCGACTTTAGAAGAGGTTATTCAGGCGCGTAATATGGCTGCAAATGCAAATGCGGAGGTTAGTGCTGATCCTAGTGATCCAGAAGCGATGAAGAGAATGGTTGCTGCTGAGGGGTCTCTTGGTGGAGTAATGGGGAGGTTGTTTGCTCTTAGTGAATCTTATCCTGACCTTAAAGCGAATCAAAATATGATGCAGTTAACTGAGGAGCTCACATCCACTGAAAATAAAGTTACTTTTGCACGTCAAGCATTCAACGATTCGGTCATGACCTATAATAATGCGTTGCAGGTTTTTCCTGCAAATACGGTTGCCGGTATGTTTGGCTTTAGTGAGGCTATGTTTTTCGAGGTTGAAGGTTTGGGTGATGTTGGAAAGGCCGTGGTAACTTCTGATCAAAAGAAAGACCTTGATATTTCGTTTGATGATATGTGACTTAAACTATAACCGCTTGTATGGATTTCTTTGACCGGCAACGTCAGGCAAAGAAAAAAACCACTATTTTGGTTTTTCTTTTCTGCATTGGGGTTCTTCTAATCTCTCTGTTGAATTTTCTTTTATTATCTTTATTTGTAATCCCTTTTGCCTCTGGAAGTCTTAGTACAGAAGGAGGTGCAGATGTTTCTGAAATTGCATCTAATTCATTAAAGGATCCAATTCTTGCAATATGGGTTATTCTTGGAACTTTTCTAATAATAAGCCTTGCTGGTTTGTATCGAAAGTTTCAACTTAAAGAAGGAGGGGCAAGCATTGCTTCAATGATGGGGGGGCGGCTATTAAATAGTAACAGTAAAGACCCGGATGAGAAAAAATTAATAAATGTGGTAGAAGAGATGGCTATTGCCTCTAGTGTTCCGAAGCCGGATATATATGTTATGGATGGTGAAAAGGGGATAAATGCATTCGCTGCTGGTCATGCGCTTGATAATGCTGTTATTGGTGTGACTGATGGCTGTATAAGGCAGCTTAATAGGGACGAATTGCAGGCAGTTATTGCTCATGAGTTTAGTCATATTTTGAATCAGGATATGAAGTTGAATCTTCGATTGGTTTCAGTGGTTTTCGGGTTATTAGTATTATCTCAAATTGGGCGATTGATGATGGAAATCGCATTTAGTTCATCAAGATATAGCCGAAGAAGTAGTAGGGATAATAATGGTGGTGGAGGCGGCTTAATAATTGTTATTGGCTGTGCTGGTGCTTGTATAATGGCGACTGGAGTGATTGGTGTTTTGATGGGTAACATTATAAAAAGCGCTGTATCTCGGCAACGTGAATATCTCGCTGATTCATCTGCGGTACAATTTACTCGTAATCCAGAAGGTCTTTCAGGTGCGCTTAAAAAAATTGGAGCCTTAAGTTATGGTTCTCGATTGTTATCTCCTAATAGCAATGAAGTGAGTCACATGTTTTTTGGTAATGGTATGAAAGAGTCATGGTTCTCTATTTCGTCTACTCATCCTCCTTTACTGGAGCGAATTAAATTATTGGAGCCTGGTTTTAATGGTGATTTTTCTGAGGTTAAATTTGAGGAAAGCAAGCGATTGCCAGTTGATCAAAGGGATGAAGTAAAGAGTTCGAAAGGGCCAATTCCGTTGCCTGGAATAGATGATGCACTTGGTCAATCTTTGCCGGCTGTTGTCATGGGGTTGGCTGATGTTCAGAATGTGAAAGTTAAAGCTCCATCTTCAGTAATGCTTTCAGATTCAATTGGTAATCCTTCTCAAGAGCATTTTGATTTCGCTGCGGAACTAATCAAGTCGCTTCCAAAACTAGTGATGGAAGCAACTCGTGATACGCACGATGCTTGCGCATTAGTATTTGCACTTTTACTTGATAAGAAAAACGAGTTGGTTAAGCAGAAACAGATTGATGACATTGAAGATGTATTTGGAGCGGGTATGAGTAAGGCTACGCTTCAGATTAGTTGTGAGCTTGTTAATATTGATTCCCGTGCAAGGTTGCCTATTGTTGATCTTGCTATTGGATCGTTGCGTAATATGTCTCAGGAACAATACCAATACTTCAATCATGTAGTTGAAAGGCTAGTGGATGCTGATGGCCAGATTGATTTATTTGAATATTCATTATCCAAGCTGGTTGTTTCTCATTTGGAGCCTCATTTTATTAAACAACGAAAGAAGGCTGTGCAGGTGTATTCATTGAAGCGCCTAGGTCATGATTGTAGCGTTCTAATTTCTGCTTTGGCCTACGCTGCCGGAAGTGAGGAGCAATCGATAGACGCTGCCTATAAAGCAGGGGCAGATCATCTTTCTTCGTTTACTGAATTAAATTTTTTACCTGCTTCAGAATGTGGGTTAAACGATTTGGATCTATCTCTAGCTGCACTTGGTGGTGTCGCTCCTAATTTGAAGCGTGAATTGATTCAAGCCGCATCCGTGACTGTCTCAATTGATGGTTATCTGCAAGTCCAGGAAGCTGAGCTTTTACGTGCTATATGTGATGTCCTTGGTTGCCCGGTGCCACCATTGTCGATTTCTATGGAGGAAGCAGCCTGATGGCAGATATAGATTGTTTGACTGGAAATAATCCAGCGCCATTAGTTTCAGGCACATTATATCTTGTAGCGACTCCAATCGGGAATATGGAGGATATTACTCTTCGAGCAATTAGAACGCTGAGAGATTGTGATCTGATTGCAGCTGAAGACACTCGCCGAACTGGCTTGTTGCTTAAACGTTTGGGATTAGTGAAGCAGCAGGTTAGTACTCATAAATTTAACGAAGCAAAAAGATCATCTGAAATTGTATCTCGATTGAAACAAGGCGGCACTATTGCTTTGGTAAGTGATGCGGGGACTCCTGGAATTAGTGATCCTGGACTCAGAATTGTTGAGGCTGTTTTAGATGCTGATTTAAGAGTTGAGTCAGTTCCTGGTGCTTGCGCTCTGATTGCGGCTTTGACTATAAGCGGATTATCAACAGACGAATTCCATTTTTGTGGTTTTCTTCCTGTGAAAAGTGGTAAGAGATCTAGCAAATTGACTGATATGCTGGAATTGCCAGGAACATTAGTTCTTTATGAGTCGCCATATAGGATATTAAAGCTACTTAAAGAATTGTTGGAATTGGTTCCAAATCGGCAGTTGGTTTTGGCTCGTGAGTTAACCAAGAAATTTGAGCAAATACACAGGGGGACGGCGGAGGAGATTTTGGGCTTATATTCTAACAAAAAGCCAAAAGGGGAATTTGTTGTTCTTATTGGTTCAGTGGTTGCTTTACCGGCTGATAAGCCATCTGGCGATGTAGATTAATCCTGATATATTCGCTAAAATTATCACCCCATATATTCCTCGCCAGGTCCATTGAACAGAGGCTGGCAAAGGCTCGAATGTTGCTACAAGCCCGAAGATACAAAATAGGGCTGATATTATTAAGAACGCTGAGAGTAGGAGTCGTATAATCACTCTGTTGCGCGTTGTATATTAAAGACTTGGGCTTGGCAATTCTATGTTAGAAGTTAATATTCGCACCCCACAATGAAACTGATTATTTATATTAGCCTGATAATGACTTCAGCTTTAGTTCATTCAGAGACGTATTATCAGGTTTTGACGAGCACTAAGCGTGATATCAATACAGAAAGCTGGAAGTTATCCAGTGACGACTTTCCGGGTTATAAAAGTAAAGCCCGTTGGTCAGTTAGTAAGCGTACGCTGCATGGAGGCAAACAGGAAGGCGTTGAATTAATTGAAGTCGATAATGGTAAGCTTCAATTTCGAGTTATCCCAACACGCGGTATGAGTGTTCTTGATGTGGTGCATGGTGATGTGCGTCTAGGTTGGAATTCCCCAGTTGAAGAGGTTGTGCATCCTAGTTATATCAATCTACATGACCGTGGAGGGCTGGGTTGGCTGGATGGTTTTAATGAGTGGATGGTTCGTTGTGGTTTGTCTTTTGCTGGCCACCCTGGAGAGGATAAGTTCATAAATAACGTTGGAGCAGAAGCGACCATGGATCTTACGTTGCATGGGAAAATTGGTAATATACCCGCTTCTCAAGTAGTGGTTATTGTTGAAAAAAAACCACCTCATCGCATACGCATTCGAGGGCGAGTAAATGAAGTTTCTTTTTATGGCCCCAATTTAAGTATATGGACAGAAATTAGTACGATCCCAGGATCAAGCGCTTTCCGTATAAGTGATGTGTTAACAAATCATGGAACATTTGATGAGGAGTTTCAGATTATTTATCATGCAAATTTTGGCCGTCCTTTACTTGGTGAAGGGGCAAAGTTGTTAACCGCGTCAACGAAGATTGTACCTTTTAATGAGAATGCGGCTAAAGCAATAAGTGAACAAGAGTCTTATGCTCCACCTACAAAAGGTTTTACCGAAGAGGTTTTTAAGATTTATCCAAAAAGTGATGACAATGGTAAAGCGACTGCTCTCTTAGTGAATCCGAAAAGAGATCGTGGGGTTAGTGTTAGTTGGCCTGTTCAGCAGTTGCCCTATTTAACACAGTGGAAAAATACGGCATCAGAAACAACCGGTTACGTAACGGGTATTGAACCCGGGACAGGATTTCCGCATAACCGAAATTATGAGAGGAACTATGGGCGTGTGCCTAAACTAGCGCCTGATGAATCGCGTTCCTTCGAATTGGATTTCGTTATTCTTCCAACTGCTGATGCAGTTGAGGCTGCTGTTAGTGAGGTGCGTAGCTTGCAGGGGAGTGAATCGCCTGAAGTTCAGGAAAAACCTGAGGAGTAATTGTATGATTCTTTTGAGTAGCATATGGGGTTAATTATGAATGTAGTAAGGTTGTGGTTATTGATCCTGATATTTCAATTAGGGATGCAAGTGTTTTGTCAAGTGGACAAGAATGTGCACAGAAACCATTCGGCCAAAACTGCTGTTATATGGGAAGGATCATCGCCTGAATTGAAAATTTCAGCGGATTCGATTGATGATGGTTGGTTGGTTACGGTTGAAGCTTCTGGTTTTCAGTTTGCTCCTGAGATGGCGGGACGTGGGCATAGTCCTGGTAAAGGGCATATGCATCTTTATGTTTCTGGTAAAAAGCACACTCGTCTATATGGGCGGTCATATTTTTTAAATGGATTGGCAAAAGGTAAGCATGAAATAGAAGTTACATTGAACTCAAATGATCATCGNGACTATCATTTTAAAGGGAAGAAAATTTCAGCTAAAATCGAAGTAGATCANATTGAGAAACAAGTNNCTTCAAATTCAAAAGTAAAAAAANTGAACGATGANCCAANTTTATCAGTAATGGTGAAACGGGATTTAATGNNAGGATGGAATGTAGTCCTTGAGTCTTCTNACTTNGATTTTAATGNNGGGTGGGCGCAGNTAGAAGTCAACGAATTACCAGTAGGGCGNATTTATGGTGATGGTTATCATTATTTATCTGATTTTTCACCAGAGNGTGATGATCTTTCAGTGACATTATATGATAGCAAAAGCAGGCTTTGTGTTCATAAAGGTAAGCCGGTGGCCAAAAGAATAACCAAAGCGCATCAGTTGCGTTGGTTTGCATCTAGTATAAATACGCACCCGGTTAATCGTAGAAATGGCTTGCCGGATCCTAAGTTGGAATTGGCTTATGATGACCAGTTGATTTACATAAACAGTAATGGAATTCCAACTTTCCAATTTGTTCAACGCACTCCGAATCCAATTGAAGGGCAAGATTATAATTGGGAGATACCTCGTTTCCCCAAAGTTAATGGTAAACCTCAACAAATTCCCCTACTAGGGCTTGCTGCAGTCCTTACTGTAGGACTGCCGGTTTATGGCCCAAACGAGGCTCAACATCCTCATCCATATGGCGATCCCTTTATTAACGAGGCGCTTGATTATTGCCATGGCCATACAGCAGGGAGGGGGGATTATCATTTTCACTATGCGCCTACTTGCTTGTTGAAAACTCCGGATGGCAAAGAGGAACATTATAATGTGGTTGGATACTCATTGGATGGTTACCCGATTGTTGCTCATTATATTTCGGTGTTAGACGCTAACGGTAAGCCAATTCTTGATGCAGATGGAGAATTCCAGTTTAACTGGCAGGAGGTTTCAGGTTACGAGCCTAATGATGCTTATCGACGTAATGTGTTAAATGGAACGAAAACGTCAACTTATGTTTGGGAACAGTATGAGTTTAAAACAGCAAGAAGAAATCGAACTTTAGATGAGTGTAATGGTCGCCCTTTAAGTAAGCGGACTTTAGCTGATGGAAAAGAATTCGATGAGCGTGATTTTTTTCAGTCAGATTATGCATATTTTCTAACAGGCGAATTTCCATATGTAATAGCTAAGTATAAGGGGGTGGCTAAAGTGCGATCCGGTCGGCGCTCTTATAATCGAGACCAAGGGGTTCGCCGACGAGGTTCTTTGCGTCGTCCTTAATGGTCATAAAATATGAAAACTACCAAAATATTAATATTAGCAATTATTACTGGGATTTCCTTTATTAATGTTCATGGGCAAGGTTCGCGGCAATCTCGTGATGATGTTGCTGAAGTCTCAGGAGGTGGGAGGGAATTTTTAGAACTTTTCAAACATGATAAGAATATGGACGGTAAGATATCTCGAGATGAGCTTCCAGCCGATCGGCATACATGGATTAATGATTACGATACTGATGGAGACGGTGCAGTTTCTCGAAGAGAGGCTCGATTGATTGCACCTTCAAATCAAATTAATCGAGCACGGCCAAGAGCTTCAACGCGAGGAGGTGAAAGGCGAAGTTCAGTTGATAGGTCGTCGCGGCAAAGTCGTTCGTCACGTGGTGGTGGTCGTCCGTCAGATTATTTCCATCGAAGTAATGGAGGTAATGGTCGGTCAGGAGGGGCGTTTTTTTTAATATTTGACTCAGATGGAGATGGTGTGATTTCTGGTTTAGAAATTCAGAATGCCAGTCAGGCTCTTTATAAATTGGATGTAAATGGTGATAAGCGACTTAGCCGTCAAGAGCTAAATTCTTCAAGTCAGTCTAATAGATCGCGTTCTGAGTTGGAGCGGTCGGATTCAAGTAGGCGGAATTTTGTTAGTCGAATTTTTGATCATGACAAAGATGGCAACGGTAAGGTTACTCGTAATGAGATGCCGGACCGGATGCGTGAATTGCTTCAATTGGGGGATCACGATAAAGATGGAGCGATATCACGTCGTGAAGCAGGTGATATTTACGATCGTACAAGCAGGAGGTAGTCATATGATGAACTATTTCAGTGGGGCGTTGCTTATTTGATTGTTAACCCTACACTTCTTGATCGCTAATACTGTTTAGTTTCTACATAATCATCTGAGTTAATCATCATTATGAAATATTTATCAATGAATGTATTGAAACATTTTCTCATTTTGGCGTTCGTTTTCTCGTCTCCATTTATTAGGGCTGACTGGGAGGTTAATGAAAAAGCTAATCCAGAAGGACCAGGGCAGGTGGTAGATGTACTAAATGCTGGCAAAAAAGTGGCTCGTTTAGTTTATGGCGAGGGTCAAATTAAACCTTTTCTGCATGTGTTCGGCACTGATGGCGAATTAGTTACAAACCCAGGGCTTGATAAAGCTGGAGATGGGGCAGGGTTATTCAATCATCATCGAGGTATATTTATCGGTTGGAATCGAGTCACTTCTGACTTGGGCAAATATGATATGTGGCATAAAGGTGGTCCAGGTAACGGGCGTTATGACATTGTTAAATTTGAAAATTTTGTTGGGAATGATTTTGGGAAGATAGTTGCTCACATTAAATGGCGAGCAACAAAGAAGGATGCTCAAGGGAGTGATGTGATAATAAATGAACGTCGCACTTTTACTGTTTCCCAGCCAAAGGGTGAGTGCACGCAAATTGATGTAAGTTTTGAGATGGCAGCTGAGCGAGATGTAAGTTTAGGGGGGGATTTACAGCATGCAGGTGTTCACTTTAGGGCTCATACAGAAGTAGCGACTCGTAAGGGAGAGACTAGTTATTTATGGGAGCCTAAATCCCCAAAGGGGAAAGGTAGGGTTGTCAATGATAACCATCAATGGGTTAGATTACTATTTCCGATTGGGAAACGTTGGTACACTGCTCAAGAGATGAATTTGCCGAATAACGGAGTTAAGGAGTTGTCTTGGCGTGACTATGGTAGGTTTGGTTATTTTTTGCCGAAGAACCTAAAAAAAGGGGATCCTTTTAATCTTAAATTCCGTTTTGTGATTGAGGAGGTGGATCCGCCGGCAAACGCTTCTAAACAGAGTGATGAGCAAATAAAGGCATCGCAAAAAAAATGTAAGCAGCGTTACAAGGCGTTTGTTAAAACAGTCAGTTCTATTTAAACTTTTTATTAGTAAAGTTGTAAGTACTTGATTCAATCGATTTTGTCTATTTTTGATCAATTAAATTCATCAATTCAAGGTCTGCCAGTGTATCAGCCTGGTCGTCCAATCGAGGAAGTTGCACGTGAGCTTGGATTAAAACCATCAGAAGTTATTAAGGTAGCTTCCAACGAGAACCCTCTAGGGCCAAGCCCTATGGCTGTTAAAGCAATGCAAGTTGCTGTTAAACAAAGTCACCTTTATCCCGACGGGAATGCTTTTTATCTCAAAAATAAACTAGCAGAAAAACTAGATATTGAATCTTCAAATTTAATACTTGGGAATGGATCCAATGAAATAATTGAATTTGTTTCCCATATTCTGCTTAGGCCTGGAGACGATATTGTCGTGTCGCAATACTGTTTTGCGATTTATCCTTTAGTTGCGATGATGATGGGAGCAAAGGTGAACTCAGTTTCGTCAGTTGCCTACGGCCATGATTTACGCGCTATGTTGAAAGCTATCACGCCTTCAACCCGAATTGTTTGGGTGGCTAATCCAAATAATCCAACTGGAACATTAGCTGATTCAGATGATTTGCGGTTTTTAGTGGGTCAAGTGCCAAGCGATGTTTTACTTGTGATAGATGAAGCTTATTATGAGTTTCTTGATGAACCGGTTGATTTGCTTCCATTAGTTAAGTCAGGCGAGATGCCTAATCTTTTATTAATGCGGACTTTCTCAAAAATTTACGGTTTAGCAGGATTGAGGATTGGTTATGGTATTGGGCATCCAGATTTTATTTCTTCAATGGAGAAAGTGCGGCAACCTTTTAATATTAACTCGATTGCACAGGCAGGAGCCATTGCCGCGCTTGATGACGATGCGCATTTAACTGCAACTCGTAAATCTAATGAGGAGGGCTTGCGATTCTTTGAGTCTGTTTGTATTGAACTTGGGGTAGAGTATGTGCCTTCTTCTGCTAATTTTATTTTGATAAAAGTTGGTAGTGGACAGAGCGTTTTTGAGGCCTTGCAGGAGCGTGGGGTTATTGCGAGGCCTATGGGGGGGTATGGCCTGCCAGAATGGATTCGTCTCTCAGTTGGAACTCCAAATGAAAATTCACGGTCAGTATCCGCTCTGAAAAGAGTGTTAATTTAGTTTGTTCCGCTTGCCAATTGGTCCTCTTTTCTTTAGTGATAACTTGTAGATGAGTAATTTGCTAGATGGAAAAACCGGCGTTGTATTCGGCGTTGCGAACAAAAATTCAATTGCATGGGGAATTGCCAAAGCCTGGCATAATGCAGGAGCTAGGCTAGTATTTACCTGTCAAGGTGAGAGGTTAAAGGATAAGGTCCAAAAACTAGTTTCTGATTTTGGGGATGATACATTGGTTATTGAGTGCGATGTTAGTGATGATGCTGATATCGATCGAGTTTTCAATGAAGTTGGTACTCATTTTGATGGTAAGCTTGATATGGTTTTACATTCTATTGCATATGCTCCGCGTGAAGCTTTAGAAGGTAGATTTGTTGATACGGCACGCGATGCGTTTTCCACTGCTCACGATATTAGTGCTTATTCTTTAGTTGCTTTGGCTAAACGCGCCGCACCGCTAATGTCAGAGGGAGGAAGTATTATTGCCATGAGTTATTATGGGGCAGAGAAGGTTGTTAAGCATTATAATGTCATGGGTGTTGCGAAGGCAGCGCTTGAAGCGAGTACGCGCTATTTGGCTGCAGATCTTGGGGCGGAGGGTATTCGTGTTAATTGTATTAGTGCTGGGCCCGTAAACACGCTTGCTGCGAGAGGAATTGCTGGGTTTTCTCAGATGCTAAAGCATTATGAAGAACATGCGCCTCTTGGTCGAAATGTTACTCACGAAGAGATAGGTCAAACAGGGGTTTTTCTAGCGAGTGATGGAGGGGCAGCTATTACCGGTCAGGTAATTTACGTTGATTGCGGTTATCAAGTTATGGGCGGCTTTTAGTACGGGAAAGATTAAGTTGTTTTATTTAGTTCTTCGGTCAATCCATCTCGAAATGTTGAGTATACATAATTGAATTCAAACTTGTCTTTGAAAAGTTTATTGCTAACACGCTTATTTGTGATGCCTCGTTTTCGTGTAGAAGGATCAATGGGGGGGGCATTTGGGGGCATTGGTCGACCGGTTGTTGAACTGAGCCATTTAAAGAATTCGAATTGAGTGACAGGTTCATCGTCCGTTATATTATATATTCCTCCAGGTTTTTGTAATGACGTTATGATCGCTTCTACAAGATCATTTCTATGAACCATGTTAATAAATCTTTCGCCTTTACCATCGATCTTGGCAATGCCCTTCATATATTGATTAAATAAATATCCTCTTCGAGGGCCGTAAATCCCTGAAGAGCGTAAAATTGTGACTGGATAATCGATGTTTGTGACTAATTGCTCTGCCCTCAAAAGTATTTTACTAGTTGAATTGCTGGGAGGGTTATTAATTTCTTCGTTTACCCATTCTCCATCCGTTTCCCTGTAAACGCTGGTGCTACTTATGAACACAACTGATTTTATTGATTGAGTTTGTAGCCAGTTAGAGATGTTAATCATGCCTTTTCCAAATACATTCTTGTAAGCATCTAGGCCTCCTCTTGATGAAGAGACGGATATAATAATGTTATCATAGTTGTTAGGGATTTGCTGAATTTCTGATGTTTTTGTGATGTCTAGGTTAAGTGGTGTAATGCCTAGTTCAATTAATCGTGCGTTATTCTCCTTATCCCTAAGTATGCCGGAAACCTCATGGCCTATAGAAAACAAGCGTTTTCCAAGAGCTTCTCCGGTGTAGCCGCATCCTATAATCAAAGTCCGCACGTCGTTATTGTATCTCTTGGTTAAGTGTTGATGCGAACTATTTTGAGCTTTGCTCTAGGCAATAGGAAACGTATTTTTTTTTTATATGAGTCGCTCCAAAAAACTGAAGGCGAAGCAGGTTTATATTCTAGCCAATGGCGATCTTCGTCTTTCAGCAAATCGTGTTTGCTGGAAAGAGCAATCCAGAGTGGAACAAGTTTTGTCGAAGGCGATACAAGAAGAAGGATGGTCCGTGATTCGTGCGCATGATTTTGATCGGAAAAAGAGACATGGATTTATTGATTCACAAAAGCGAGGTATAGAAGTCTTTAGGGAATTAGATCCTGATGCCCCTTTGATTATTGCTGAATGTGTGTGGCAGTATAGCCAGCATATATTGCCAGGGCTTTTAACGCATCGGGGGCCAATACTTACTTTAGCTAATTGGAGTGGTATGTGGCCAGGTCTGGTTGGGATGTTAAACCTTAATGGATCTCTAACTAAAATGGATATTAGTTATAGTACTATTTGGAGTAAAAATTTTTCAGACAGTTTTTTTCGAAAAAGCTTAAGGCAATGGTTAAACGAAGGTGAAATTAGTCATGATCAAAGTCATGTTAAAAACATCACATTATTAAGCCTGCCTATAAGCGAAGTTAAAACAGGTCGTTCGGAGGCTAGGAAGTTGCTGGCAAATAAGGCAATCATGGGCGTTTTTGATGAAGGGTGTATGGGGATGCATAATGCGATTATTCCAGACGAACTGCTTAATCGAACCGGCGTTTTCAAGGAGCGCTTAAGTCAATCGGCATTATATGCTGCTATGAGAGAGGTGAGGGACGAAGAAGCTGAAGCTGTCT
>NYWG01000085.1 GCA_002684915.1 Verrucomicrobiales bacterium | reverse complement strand
TATCAAGTCTAATGGATGCACGCACATGTGCATTACAACTACTTGATGAAAGAAATAACCGACTTAGCCTTGTTGCCTCATCAGGAGCTGGAAAAGCCTATCTTAACAAACCGGACGTCATCATATCTGAAAGTTTTTTAGGTTCTGTAGTAAGGCTAAAAAAACCACTTCAAATTGAAAACGTACAAATATCTAATGCCTATCAACAACAGGATATTGCACGCTGCGAAGGCCTCGTAGCACTACTAAGCGTGCCTTTAGTTTTCGGATCAGACGCTATTGGGACATTAAATATATATAAAGAAAAATCATATGTCTTCTCAAATGAAGAAATTAATATTGCAATGGCGCTGGCTGAATTTTCGGCACTGGCTATAGAGAAAGCACGCCTTCTTGAACGTATTGTTGAGTCAGAGGAGTTATTGAGACAAAACGAAAAACTATCAGCACTCGGCCTACTAGCTGGAGAAGTAGCACACGAAATTCGCAATCCACTAACTGTATTAAAAATGCTTTATCATTCACTTGATCTTAAGTTTCCAGAAAACGATCCACGAACTGAAGATGTCCGAATTATGGGGGAGAAAATGGATCATCTAAATAATATTGTAGAACAGATTCTAACCTTTGCTCGTAATGCTGAGCCACAATTTAAACCAAGTGATATTAATAAAATAATCAATGATCTTCGGATCCTCGTGCGCCGTAAATTCGCTCAACAAAATGTCCAACTTAATTTACAGTTAGAAGAAGACTTACCTAAGGTAAAAGCCGACGATCAACAATTAAGCCAAGTCTTCCTAAACCTTACTCTCAATGCACTAGAAGCAATGCCAAATGGCGGAACCCTCAAAATTAAGTCCAGTTCAAGCAAAACAACTAAAACAAAAAACAAACCAACACATATTCAAATTGAATTTTCCGATACTGGATCTGGAATGAATCCTGAATTACGCAAACAAGCATTCTCATCCCTACTTAGCTCAAGCAAACCAGGTGGAACAGGTATAGGATTAGCTATTGTCAACCGCATCATTGAATCACATGGCGGCGAAATCAAAATTGAATCAAGCGTTAAGGGTACAACCTTTAATGTTTTAATCCCTACCAACAGTCAATAATTTTTAAACCAATACAAGCCGCTAATAAAAATCAAATATTATCAGGTGTTGGATGAACCCAAGGGGCTCTATAAGGACGGTTCAACAAATCGTTCGCCTCTGAATCATTTATTATTTGATGTGTTTCAGGATTCCATTGTAAGGAGCGACCTCCCAATTGCTGAGAAATATTAGCCAACAAACAACTCACTGTAGAAATATGCCCCTGTTCAATATCAGCCACAGGCTTACTACGGTTAGTAACTGAATTTAGAAAATCTAACATATGCGTTCGCACAGCTGGAGCAACATGACGCTCAAGATCTTTTTCAGTCTTATCCTCAGGATACTCCTCTAGCTCCATTACACAGTCCCGATGTATTGGCTTTTTCTGTTCATTGTTATTTCGTGGAATAAAATCAAAACTATTAACACTCAATTTAAGCGTCCCCTTATTTCCGTAGAGAAACGCAGCCCATGGATATTTAGGATCTGGCGAATGCCCCCAAGCACGATGCTGCCAAACGACTTGTAAATCATTAAAATCAAAACAAGCTGTCTGAGTATCAGTCGTATTTGCCTTAGCATTTTTATCAACTAGAATTCCTCCCTGAGAAACAATACTTGTTGGCCAGCCAAGTCCGAGCATCCATCGAACAGTATCAAGCATATGAACACACATATCACCAACTATTCCATTGCTATACTCCATAAAAGCCCTCCAACCACGAGGGTGGCACAGCTCATTATAAGGTCGCATTGGTGCTGGGCCAGTCCACATTTGGTAATCTAAATTGGCTGGGGCTTTACTATCTGCCGGATTACTCCTATTCCGCATATGATAATAGCAGCATACCTCTGCATGAGCTATTTCACCTAATAAACCAGCATCAACAATTTTCTCCTTAGCTTCCATTAGGTGCGGAGTACTTCGTCGCTGAGTTCCAACTTGTACCACTCGATCATACTTTCTAGCTGCAGCCAGCATTGCCTGACTCTCAACCACATCAATACCAGTTGGTTTTTGTACATAAACATCACAACCAGCCTTTACAGCATCTATCATCGGCATTGCATGCCAGTGGTCTGGTGTCGCAATCAATACCAAATCAAGCTTATTGTCTTTGAGTAGCTTCTTGTAATCCGCATACAATTTGGGTCGGCGCCCTGATTTTTGACGATTTGCAACCATATCGGCCGCATCAGAAAGCATGTCACTATCAACATCACATAAGGCCACAACTTCTACAGGAGCAATTTGAATCAAGCGAAAAAGATCAATCTTACCATACCAGCCTGCCCCAATTAAAGCGACACGCCTAACTGGGCCTTTAGCAATCTCAGCTGCAGTGGCGGCCAAGGAGGAATAAGACAAGCCGGTTGCCATACTAGCACCCAAAAACATTCGACGGTTCATATCCCTTTTAATTAGCTGCTTAACCAGGCTAACTCAAGCCTATCCAAATAATTTAACAGCAATCGAACTCTCTAACTTGCCCTTATTTAAACTAGTTAGTAACTTAACCCTTATGAGACCATACAAAATTTTATTTGTTTGCATGGGTAATATTTGTCGCTCTCCTGCAGCAGAAGCCGTCATGAAACAGTTAATAGCAAATGAAGGATTAACCATGGAAATTGAATGTGATTCAGCAGGGACTATTTCTTATCACACAGGAAATTCGCCTGATCACCGCATGCATAAAGCAGCCCAAAATCGAAATATCATTACTAATGGGAGCGCAAGGCAAATCAACGACACCGACTACAACCACTTCAATCTTATCCTCACTATGGATGAAGACAATTACAACAATGTCTTAAACATGTCACCATCTGCTAATTGCTCTTCGGAAATAAAAAAATTTTGCGACTTTATTGCTGATCCGACAATAACTGAAATTCCAGATCCTTATTACGGTGGAGCTAAAGGCTTCGAGGAAGTACTCGATTTACTTGAAGACGGGTGTTTATCTCTACTTGAATACGCTAGAACAAAAATCAAGTTGTAACATGTGGAAGGAAATTGCTAACCACATTAGTGAGACGAAAGGAATACTCTTTCAAGTACTAGAAGCAAATCCGATTAGGGGGGGCTGTATTAATGAAACTTATCAAATCAAAGATGAAAACCAGTGTTATTTTGTTAAACTAAACAATAAAAACACTCTTGCTATACTAGCAGCAGAAGCGGAAGGACTTCGTGAAATAGCTGCCACCAAAACAATCCGAGTCCCTTCTCCGATTTGTTTAGGAACCAGCAATCACAAGGCTTACCTCGTGCTTGAATACATCTCGTTTATCAACAGTAAATCTATATCTCAAGCGCAATTGGGTAAGCACTTAGCCAAACTTCACGCAATTCCTCAAAAAAATTTCGGTTGGCATCGAAACAATCACATTGGCACTAATACACAATTAAACCCCGCAAATGAAAACTGGCCTGAATTCTTCCGTAAAAACCGGATAGAATTCCAGATCGAGCTAGCTAAAACTAATGGTTTCCAATTTAATAGGACGGAATTTTTATTAAAAAAAATTGATGATTTCTTTATCGATTACACGCCAAAGCCAGCATTGTTGCACGGAGACTTATGGAACGGCAATTTCGCCTTTGATGACAAAGGGACTCCATTTATTTTCGATCCAGCAAATTATTACGGTGACCGAGAGGCAGAATTTGGTTTAACGGAAATGTTCGGAGGGTTCAGCTCAGATTTCTGGAAAGGCTATGAATCGGTTCTACCGCTTGACCCTGGCTTCTCAAAACGAAAAGGACTATACCGGCTTTACCATACACTAAACCATCTTAACCTATTCGGCAGTGGTTACGCTAACTCCGCCAAACAGCTCATTAATGAACTAGGCAACCAATAGGAAATAAAAAATAAATCGGATTAAATATTACTCACTAGCCTCTATAGAATCGTCAGCTTCGCTCAGCGTTGGACCAGCAACTATGTAGCGCTCTATAGTGTTTACCCGATAACGGCGAATATTATTATCAACCTCAAACTCCGATTCTTCACCCGGCTTTTTACCTAAGAACGCTTGGCCTAAAGGTGTAAGATAACTCAAAATTTGTTTTTCTGGATCACCATCCCATGCCCCTAAAAGAATAAATACTTCGTCTTTTCCTGAATCAAGATTTGTGACTCCCAATTTATTACCCACACTGACTGTGTCTATCGATGCATCACTAAAGTCTGTCCCTCGAGCTCGAGTAAGATCTATTTCTAATTCACCCTTCCTAGCCATAAGGACTTTTTGCATCTCTTTAGCAGCCTTGAATTCATGATTCTCACGCAAGTCTCCGTAACTTCGAGCAATTGCAATTTCTTTGGAATTAGCTGGGATCTTCTTTTTAACTAAATCTTCATACTCATTCTTACGTCTTTCCAGGCTGTCCCATGACACAATCAACAAGTTGTCCTCTTTACTTTTATCTCCAGAAATCATCGACTGAATTGATGGATAAGCTTTTACGATACGACCAAAAATTGACCGTTTATCCAAATCATCAAAACAAATCGTAGCCTGTACAGCACGCACTAAATCCTCAACAACTTCTACATCAGCAGAACCTATTAGATCTGTAACTAAATCCTGATCTGCCATAATAAAATCGTTAAGCTTACTAGTTTTCTTCTCATTAAAACGATCCTGTTCAATGGCTGCCATCATTGCACGAAAAACCTCAGGGCCCAAAATATCAGCAAAACTATCTGAACGGTTTTTACCCAACCACAGCATCAGGTCAGTGCTAGCTTCATGTTTACTAATTAGTTGTTCGAGATGATCTTTGAAGCAATCAAAATGACCAGCATCAATTAGCATAGTCGCAAGTTCCCCAACTAAACGCAAACCACTTGAATTCAATAATTCAAGGTACGTATTAACCCAAGTTTCAGAGTTAGCTTTACAAAANGCATCTAATGCAAGTTTCTGTTTAGCNGCGGANAGCCCTTCGATTACTCCNGCCAAGTCTTTGGTTTTATTAAAAACCGAGGAAGCCGTAAGTTCATCTTCATTTGATGATAATCCTGAATCCATACGAATTACATCACGCAACAATATAGCTTCAAGTGATAGCGAAGGCTTAATGTTAATATGATTTTTTATAGCCAAGTTCAAAACATCAACTATTTCATTTAACACTTCCTCTTTATTCTCTACATCCCCAATTCCTTTAAAAATTTCTGTGGCAGCAGCCAACTGAGCTTTCAAACCTTTGGACCCGCGAAGGTTACTCATTAATTGGTCATGAGCTGACAATTCTTGAGAATGATAAATAAGAGGCTCAGATTTCTTAACTGGCAATTGAAAATGACCATCACCCTTCATCTCTTTTTTTGCATCCGCCCACCATTTTTTCCAGTCAGCATCTATAACATCCGGCACAAGAGCCTCCTGTATCTGAGCTACATTCGCCTGCCCCCCATAACTAGTAAGAACTAGCTTGATCAACTGCAAGTGATCCAAAGCCCCCATTCGCTTAAGCTCAGTCAAATCGGACGCCTTGCGAGCTAAAATATGATCCGCACTCAGAGGCTTAAGAATCTTGGCCGCAAACCCAAGATCCATGATATGTTTGGGCTTTGATTGGAAATCTATAGTGATCTTTGCCAGCAAAGTATCAACTGTAGTGATTTTACCAAACCCCCAAGAACGATGAATGCAGAAACCAGCGCTCACCAGTTCTGCTAGGTCATCAGTCAGCTTTGGATCCAGCTTACCATCCAAAACCAGCCTCTTGAACTCTCCTTGAAGCTGATCCGTCTGCCCGGCATGTTCGGGCGTTTGATCCGTTGTAGACATTTCTTCCTCACTCATCTTTTATCAGGTAAATTCTCGGCTTGGACCGCCAAAAGCGGCATCATACTCCTGTGTCATACCCAAAACCAAGACAAATTGCGATTGATGTACTTACTCTTTCTCAAAAAACAAAGGTTCCGGTGGAAAGCCTTTTAGGCAACGCCTTAAAAGATGCCAAACTAAACCCTAATGACTCCAATCTTTGCCGTGAATTAGTATCTGGATGCGTCCGCTGGCGACGACTACTAGACTGGCTAATCAATCGGCACACCAAAAAACCCAAACAAAAGCCAATTATTCAGGAAATTCTCCGATTAGGACTTTATCAAATATTCTTTCTCAACCGCATTCCGGAGCACGCGATAGTTAATGAAAGTGTCATTTTAGCCAAAGTCAATAATCACACTAGACAGAGTGGATTCATAAACGCACTCATGCGCCGGTTTTTGAAAGAAAAAGAATCTGTTTTCAAAATTATTTCACATCTTCGAGATAAACAGCCTGCCCTTGGGCTGTCACATCCCGACTGGCTATTCGAAAAATGGGAACAACAATGGGGTCGTGAAAAGGCTATTAGATTATTAGAATGGAACAATCAACCAGCTCCTACTTATGCCAGGCTCAACCAACTCAACAAGGAAACCGAACTCTTGATCAAGCGGTGGAAATCAGAAAAAGTAGAGGCAATACCATTCGATTGCGATTGGGCAAGGAAAGGAACAATATACCAACTAAGAAAACATCCAAAAATCGAAACACTTCAATCCTTTCGCGATGGACTCTTTTATATACAAGACCCTAGCACATTACTCTCTATTAATTTCCTAAAACCACAATCTGGACAAAAGATACTCGACCTATGCGCAGCGCCTGGAGGCAAAACCAGTCTAATCGCAGACCAAATCAATAACCATGGAGAGATCACATCGACAGATATACACAAGTCCCGACTTGAACTAATTCAAGAAAATTGCAAAAGACTCAATATCACTTGCGTTAAAATTGGACTAGCAGAAGAAATTCTAACCAATAAAGAAAATTTTTTTGACCGAGTTCTTGTCGACGCTCCGTGCACAAATAGCGGAGTCATTCGAAGGCGACTTGATTCTAGATGGCGAATGAATTTGAATATGAAAAAGTCTCTCGCTGAAACACAATTTAAACTTTTGGAAAAAGCATCTTATCTCACAAAACCAGACGGATTGATTGTCTATAGTACATGCAGTATTGAGCCAGAAGAAAATGAGCTTATAGTAAATCAATTTCTCAAAAAACATCCAGAATGGGAACTTGAATGTGACCGCACACTACATCCTGTTGAAGATCACACCGACGGAGCATACTCAGCGAGACTGTCAAAAAACACAACTAAGAACCCGGCATCATCGAGTTCTGAGCAAACATAAATTCCTTAACAATTTCTCCTCCAATAATGTGCTCCTGTATTATTCGCTCTAGCACATCTGGAGTACATGAGTGATACCAAGTTCCTTCTGGATAAACAATGACAATAGGACCATTTACACAAGCACGAAGACAATTGGCCTTAGACCGGAACACCTCAGGAAAGACTCCAACTAATTCAAGTTCCTTCAACCGATTCTTCAAAAAAACCCAAGACTCCAGCCCTGATTCTTTGGAGCAGCACTTAGGCTTGCTCTGATCCGCGCACAGAAAAATATGATGCTTAAAATTACTAAGCCCAAGGGTTGCAGAAACCTTTTTTAGATCCTCATCAACCACAATTATTGGACCGGCTTTAACTCTCGAACCCATATATTACGATAACGAACCGGATTTCCATGATCCTGTAACTGAATATGACCTGGCCCATGCTCTCGATAAGGCTGGGTTTTCTTGTGACCTAAAATACCAGGTATCTCAACACCATGCTGGGTAACCACCCCATTGTGCAATACTGTGATCTTAGCCTTTTTTAAGAGCTTGCCATTTTTAAATTCTGGCATCTCAAAAACAATATCATATGACTGCCATTCTCCTGGAGGACGGGTAACATTAACACGCGGAGGCCTAAACCCATAAAGTGAGCTAGCCTGACCGTCAGGATAAGTAAGATTGTCGTAATTATCTTGGACTTGCACCTCGTATAGACCTGCCAGAAAAACACCAGAATTACCCCTGCCTTGACTACTTCCTTTAACTTCAGTAGGCGCTGCCCACTCAATGTGCAGCTGAACACTGCCAAATTTTTGTTTTGACCGAATGGTCCCCGATTTTTTTCTACACTCGAAATAGCCATCGCCTAAAACCCATTTTGGATCGCCTCCCTTATTGTTTTCCCAAGCATCAAGATTAGATCCATCAAAAAGTATAATCGCATCCGAAGGCGGCGTTCCGGATTTGCTTCTAGGAGAAATAGTTCCGGGATCAATCTGACGCGGCTGAGGACGGAAAGGATCATGCACCACCCAGGGAGTACCAGGAATCTTTGGTGTGTTAGTATAACCAAAACGAACACCTTGCAACGACTCGAGTTTCAATAATCGATAATTACTCATACCACTACCACGATTATTTGTTGAAATCCCACAATTATATGACACCAAACCAATAATGTCGGACTTAGCAAGTCGAATCCATTTATTTGCATTTCGGTACTCATAAATAAAAAATGCCCCATCGAAGCCAACTCTTAAATCAACTTCGCCACCAACTTCAACTTGTCCAATTGATGATTGCTCGCCATTTCTGCTACGAATAGCATGAATAGTCCCATCACTCCTAAAAATACTCACAAAGCTATCAGCTGTTGAGCTCAAGAAAACCCCACCAGCCCCCTCGACTGTAACCTCTTGTACAACTCCTTGAACTAATTCTCCAAAATCACGAGATCGCACCTCCCATCCATCTCCAATATCTCTGTAATTACTCCAACCTTCCTTGGAAAAATTAGCATCCTCAAAGATAACCTCATCTGCCGCCTTGCCTGAAAACAAGCTCAAACCTAGTGCCGTTACTAGTAAAATCTCTTTTTTATTCATAAATAATGCAGAACAGACGTATTCTTAGCTGCTCTTCAAAGCAGACTCCATAACAAAAAATTGAAAATGTTAAGGAAAATGGCTTGATTCAATGATATCATTTGAATACTTTTCCCGGCCTTTTCGGGGGGAAAAGGGATGACAACAGATGCAAAGTAAACCAAAATCAATCAAAACCCGCAAGGCGGTAGCCAAGCGTTTTAAAATTACCGGCTCTGGTAAAATTGTACGTAGCCGTCCGGGAAAGCGACATCTGTTAGCTAGTAAAAATGCTAAACGTCGTCGTAAATTGGGAACTTCTGCTTTAGTTGACAAGACGGACTACTCGCGAGTATTGGAAAATCTACCGTTTTCCCATTAATTAAAGTTTAATATTATATATAAATGAGAGCCACAAACGCAGCCGCATCCCGTAAACGCCGTAAACGCACACTAGAGGCAGCTAAAGGATTTCGGCTTCGCCGATCCAAACTTTATCGTTATGCCAAGGATGCCCTCGAACATGGTCAACAATACGCTTACCGTGACCGCAAAAACAAGAAACGAACATTTCGTGGCCTATGGAACCTTCGAATCAACGCCGCTGCACGTGAAGCCGGCATAACATACAGCAGATTTATAGAAGGGCTCAAAGCTGCCAAAGTCGATGTCAACCGAAAGGTATTGGCCGATTTAGCAGCAACTGATTCAACTGCGTTCGGGGAACTAGTAAATACAGCTAAGAGTGCACTAGAGGCCAAAGGCTAAACACAAGCAAGTTTGACTTTTTCTTCGGGCGACCTTTAATGGTCGCCCGTTTTTATTTATTTAAATGGCATTCACCGACCAAATTGAGCCTATCAAGGCTGCTGCTCTTCAATCACTACAAGCTGCCGAAAGTTTGAAAAATTTGGAAGATGTCCGAATTGAATACTTCGGAACCAATGGAAAGTTCACTGCTTTACTAAAACAAATGGGAAGCCTATCAAAAGAGGAAAAACCCTCTGCAGGTAAAGCCATCAATTTAGTTAAATCAGAACTAACCCAAACATTAAATCAACGCCGTGAAGAATTAGAAGCAGCAGCAGATTCTCCAAAGCTAGCTACTGATTTCACCTCACCAGGCCGACGCAGACCTCTTGGCAAAAAGCATCCGTTCACTAAGGTGACAGAGGATATTGTTAAAAGTTTTCGGAAAATTGGTTTTGCGGTAGCAGATGGACCAGAAATTGAGTCTGAATACTATTGCTTTGACTCATTAAATACTCCAGCCGATCATCCTGCACGAGATACTCAGGATACATTTTACATTAATACTAAAAATCGCCCATTACTCCGAACTCACACTTCATCAGTCCAAATTCGAGTAATGGAAAAAACACCACCTCCAGTAAGAATCATTGTACCCGGGCGCGTTTATCGACGAGATACAGCTGATGCTACTCATAATCCGACATTCCACCAAATCGAAGGACTTTATGTGGATAAAAATGTAACAGTAAGCGACTTAAAAGGTACCGTAGAATTTGTATTTAAGGAACTACTCGGCAAAGAAGTAAAACTCCGTTTTCGACCACATTATTTTTCTTATACCGAACCCAGCTTGGAAATCGACTTTAGCAGCCCACTTGTTCGCAAAATGGGGAAAGAATGGCTAGAAATAGCTGGTTGTGGGATGGTGCATCCAACAGTATTTGAAAATGTCGGATACGACCCTGAAAAATGGAGTGGCTGGGCATTTGGCTTTGGGATTGAACGGATTGCAATGATTCGTTATGGCATTAATGATATTCGGCTCTTTTATGAAAACGATAAGCGATTCCTTGAACAATTCTAATTTTTCTATAATCGTATCGTTCCTATTTAACAAAAAAAAAACTATTTTGCCTGAATGCGCTTGATTGGTGATGCTTAATTGTTACTTTTTCCGATCTACTGATTATTCCAATCAATAGAATATAGTTTCCCAAACCAATACTGATACGAAGTGAAAATATTCGCTGGTAATTCCAATCGCCCCTTGGCTGATTCTATTTGTAGCACGATAGGAATCGAGCCGGGAAAAATTATGCTCAAGGCATTTCCAGATGGGGAAACATTTGCAAAAATTGAGGAGAATGTCCGTGGAGAAGACGTTTTTGTTTTACAGTCTTCATGCCCTCCGACTAATCATCACCTGATGGAGCTATTCATTATTATTGATGCTCTTAAAAGGGCTAGTGCAGATAGAATTACTGCAGTTATGCCGTTCTATGGATACGCCCGACAGGACAGAAAAGACCAACCTCGAGTGCCAATCTCAGCCAAGTTAGTAGCCAATCTGCTGGTAGCTGCTGGTGCAAATCGAATCCTAACCATGGATTTACATGCTCAGCAGATTCAGGGTTTTTTTGATATTCCTGTAGATCATTTATATGCATCTCCTGTCATTTTCGACTACCTTAAATACAGTAAACATAATGACTTAGTAGTTGTCAGTCCGGATGTAGGCGGATTGAAAATGGCACATGCATATTCTGAAATGCTTAATGCTGATTTGGCTATAGTAGCGAAGCGGCGAACAAGCGCCACCGACACTGAATCTGTCGGAATTATTGGAGAAATCGAAGGAAAACGAGCCCTTTTAGTAGATGATATCACCGAGACAGCAGGTACTCTTGTTAATGCTGCAGCAATCCTCAAACAGAAAGGAGCGGAGAGTGTCCGAGCATGTGTTTCACATGCAATTCTCAATGATTTAGGAATAGAGCGACTTAGAAATTCTTGTATTGACGAACTGATAACAACTGATACTGTGCCCCGCCCCGAAATTGAGGGGCTGAACGTGACAACCCTGTCTGTTGCTAATCTACTAGGCGAAGCAATACAGAGGATTCACAACAACTCCTCAGTGAACTCACTGTTTCGGTTCAAAGGAGCACGCACCACCTGAGACTTTCCGGGAAACCTTTGTTGATTTTGTTTGTATAGTTAAAATATGAAAGCGATCTCTTTAGCCGCCAATGAGCGAGAATTAATTAAGACAACTGGAAGTAAAAAACTCCGTAATTCCGGTCGTTTACCTGGCATTTTATATGGTAGTGGAGATCCCACAAATATTGAATTGGAATCCATCCAGTTCGAGAAAGCAATCAAGTCAACGGAAGCAAAGAATTTTCTTGTAGAACTGGATCTTAACGGCAGCAAAAGTATGGCTTTAGTGCAAGACTTACAGAGGCACCCCATTTCGAGACTATGCATTCATGTAGATTTTAGGCGATTATCAGAGGATAGTATTATATCAGCAAAAATCCCACTTCACACTACAGGAACCCCAGAGGGTGTAAAAGTAGGTGGTATTTTACAGACAATGTCTCACAATTTAACTCTCAGAGGCAAAGCGCTAGATATACCTGAGCGCATTGAAATAGATACTAGCCACTTAAAGGTTGGAGAAGGGCTTCTACTTGATGAAGTAACACTTCCTGAAGGAGTAACCGCCGTAGGCAACCCTAAAAGCCGAATAGTCGCTGTAGCCGCTTCACGTATCACGGCTAAAGCCGGAGAAGCCGGAGAAGGTACTACTGAATCTACATCAAGTACTGAAGCAGATTCCTCTGTAGAAAAGAAGGAAGATTAATTTTGTTCAAACAACGAATTAAATGATTCGTTTTGTTCTTTG
>NYWG01000084.1 GCA_002684915.1 Verrucomicrobiales bacterium | reverse complement strand
AAATTTGGCAAGAATGCAATCGATTGGCTTGTGCATTTGCAGAATGGGGATATACCTGAAGCCGAGCCAATTGAGGCATATCAAATAAGGATTAAAAATAGTCTCGAGCGGATTCTTGAAGAAGGAGATGGTGGCGACGTCTTGGTATTCTGTCATGGTGGTGTTATTCGGATGTTATTATCTCTTTTATTGAAAGAATCATTCGCTTCAATGGATCGATTCGAGGTGGATTATGCTAGTTTGTCGATGCTCGAAATTAGAGGCGGCAGAGTCGAGTTGGGATTACATAATTTTGCACCATGGCAATGGTTGGACTTTGATAGTGAAGTTGACTAGAGCCTAGAATTTTAAGGGCGACTTTTTCCACTACTAATGATTTCTTGTAGTTCCTTTTGCATTCTTGTGAACACTTTTGGGTATTCTATTGATACATCGTTTTTTTCTTCAACGTCATTGCTAAGATCGAATAATGCGAAACGAGGGGCTGGTGAGCTGGCGAGCTTGTTAGTGACAATAACGTTACGTTTTCGTTTTGAGTCGTGACGCTGCAATTTCCATTTCCCGACTCTATAGCCATAGTTGCCCCCCTTGCCGTTATCTTGTTGTACAAGGTGTTTGCGGCCTTTAGCTCCCTCATTGCCTAGTAAGGCGTCAATTATATTAAAACTGTCAGGGCATGCATCCTTTGGAAGATTTATCCCGGTCAAAGCAGCGAAGCTGGCAGCCATGTCTATAGTACAAACGATCTTGTCAGAAACTCCCTGTTTGATTTTCCCTGGCCAATAAGTAATGAAAGGAGTACGAGTTCCTCCTTCTAAAATGCTATATTTACCTCCGCTAAATGGACCATTTGGATCATGGTTAGCCATTTTTTCTAGTGCTTCGTCCTTGTAGCCATCATCTCCTACTGGGCCATTATCGGAACAAAAAACGATCAATGTATTATCGGATAATTTTAGTTGGTCGAGGGTTTTCATCAATTCGCCGACGCACCAATCTAGTTGTACTATTACATCGCCGCGATAGCTCAGTGCAGAAGTTCCTCGGAAGCGTTCATGCGGTATACGCGGTACATGTAGATCGTGAGATGAGAAAAACAGAAAGAATGGATTGTTTTTGTTGGCTTTTATCCATTTATTAGACTGTTTTACCCACTCATCAGCTAAGTCTTCGTCACGAAAGCGCGCTGAGTGGCCTCCGGTATAAAAGCCGATGCGGCTAATGCCATTGTGTATGGTTGAATTGTGTCCATGGCTCCAGTCCATTTTTAGTAAGCTACGATGTGTTATGCCTGTTGGGTGTTCAGGGTTGGGTTTTTTGCGGCCAACCCATAGCGGGTCATTTGGATCAAGATTTTTCACATGACTGTTTTCAACGTAAACTTGTGGAACCCTGTCATTGGTTGTTGGTAGTAGATAACAATAATCGAATCCAATGTCTCGTGGTCCGGGTTTGAGTTTACCATTCCAATCAGGCCCGTTGGGCCCGCCTAATCCTAGATGCCATTTGCCAATCACTGCCGTTGCGTATCCTGCCTTTTTCATAAGTGAAGGAAGTGTTTCAACATCTGGCTGGATAATTGCGGGGCCATTAGGAGGGGCGATGCCAGTGTTTTTTTGGCGAAATGCATATTTTCCTGTTAGAAATGAAAAACGGGTTGGAGTGCAAGTTGATGCGGAACAGTAGCCACTGGTAAAGCGAAGCCCGTTGGCGGCTAATTTGTCAATGTTAGGCGTTTTTAGATTCTTTGGGTTTGCTCCGTAGCAGCCAATATCTCCATATCCCAGATCATCGGCCATGATGACGATAATGTTGGGTTTCATTATTTTAGCAGCTTGGCATAGCAGGGTGAACGAAGAGAAAATAATTGTTATAAGAATTCGCATACAGATTGTGTAACCGCCAAATCCATACGAAGTCAAACCGTCATATGATTTAATTAGTTTTTAATGTGTAATTGGTCAGAGCCATTTTGTTTGTTTCAAACTCGGCCTTCCCGTAGTTTGTCTTTTCTTTAAAAATGCTGACTTTAGAAAAATATACCATTGGCGTGGGCGACCGGTTTGCCCATCAGGCCAAGGCTCAACTTCAGGCCTGCGTTCAACTTGCAAATGATGGTGTCGATATTGTGCCGGTTTGGAATAAGTCCAACCGTGAACATGATTTTATAGGGTCAGAGCCACAGAGTGTGTTCGATGCTGCCAATGCTGCGGTCGATAGTATCGGTTGGGATAAGGGATGGCATGTTGATGCAGACCATATCAACATGGAAACTGTTGATAAGTACCTTGAGTGTTCTGATTTCTTTACTATTGATGTTGCGGATTATATTGGCCAAATGCCTGAAGAGAATTTGATAGTAGATTTTATCGATAGGCATCCGGAGTTGATAGGTAGTGTTTTTATTGAGGGAATCGAAAAGCCGTTCGAAATATCTCGCGTATATGTTGAGGAGGTTGCAGCTAAGTATCTCTTTGCAGTTCAAGCTGCTGCGAAGATTTATCGGCATATTGAGTTAAACAAGAGTGAGTTTATTGCTGAGGTTTCAATGGATGAGACTGATTTGCCTCAAACTCCACCCGAGTTGCTAATAATTCTCGCTGCATTAGCAGATGAAAATGTTAAACTTCAGACTATTGCTCCTAAGTTTACAGGCAGGTTTAATAAAGGGGTTGATTATGTTGGAGACCTTGTTCAGTTTGAAAAAGAGTTTAACGATGATCTTGCTGTAATTGCTCATGCAATTTCAAAATATGGGCTACCTGGAAATCTAAAGCTTAGTGTGCATAGTGGTAGCGATAAGTTTTCTATATATCCAATTATTGGAGCTGCCTTGAGAAGGACTGGAGCAGGAGTGCATCTTAAGACAGCTGGTACAACTTGGCTGGAGGAACTCATTGGTTTGGCGGAAGCTGGCGGTGAAGGGTTGTTGTTGGCTAAGCATATTTATGCAGTTGCATTTAAAAATGTTGATGCGCTTTGTGGCCCATACGCTTCGGTGATTGATATCGATGTTAATCAACTCCCCAGTCCAGAAAATGTAATCGATTGGAGTGGGGATCAGTATTCCAATACGCTGCGACATGTGCAGGACCATCCGGAATTTAATAAACATTTTCGTCAATTATTACATATCGCTTTCAAGCTTGCAGCGAAAGAGGGTGCTCGTTATACAGATTTACTAAAGATTAATTCTAAGGTCGTTGGTAAAAATGTTACGGAGAACTTGTATGAAAGGCACTTTAAGCGAATCTTTATAGCATAAAATTTGATAAGCGGTGCCGTTGACATAGAGGCATTGCCAATTCATTATTTTGTGACAACACGGCCTTTGTCGTTTTGGAGCTATTTTCATGAATTTATTGCCGATAATAATAAATTCCATGAATTTTGTATAAATTATTATAATTAATATCAATGTTGGTTTGACTGTACTATGAGTGATTACAAAGAATATTTGACAGAGATAGAAGAACGCAGAAATCAAGGGCTCAATCCTAAGCCAATTGATGATGGGCACTTACTAAGTCAAATTATTGATCAGATAAAAGACATAAACAATCCCGACAGGGATGATTCTGTTAATTTTTTTATATATAATGTTTTACCAGGGACAACAAGTGCTGCAGCTGTTAAAGCTAAATTCTTAAAAGATATTATTTTGGGTTGTTTTTCATTGAATGAAATTTCGCCTGATTTTGCTTTTGAGTTGTTATCACATATGAAAGGAGGACCTTCCGTTGAGGTGCTTATTGATTTAGCTCTAGGAGATAATCAACATAATGCAAAAGAAGCTGCTAAAGTTCTCAAGACTCAGGTTTTTCTTTATGAAGATGACATGGATAGACTGGAGGAAGCATATAAAAATAAAAATAAAATTGCTGAAGAGATTATAGTGAGTTATTCAAACGCTGAATTCTTTACTAAGCTTCCAGAAGTTGACGAAGAAGTTAAAGTGGTTACATATGTTGCTGGTGTAGGTGACATTTCAACTGATTTCCTTTCCCCTGGTGGCGATGCTCACTCTCGATCAGATCGTGAGTTGCATGGCAAGTGTATGTTCGAGCACAGTGTTGATCGACAGCAAGAACTCCTTTCACTAAAGGAAAAGCATCCTGATAAGATCATAATGCTAATAGCTGAAAAAGGGACGATGGGAGTAGGCTCTTCAAGGATGTCTGGAATTAACAATGTTGCATTGTGGATAGGCAAGCAAGCTAGTCCATATGTTCCTTTTATAAACTTCGCCCCTGTAGTAGCAGGCACAAATGGAATTTCTCCCATTTTTTTGACAACCGTGAGTGTTACAGGAGGAATCGGGATTGATCTTAAAAACTGGGAGAAGAAAAAGGATTCAAGTGGAAAAACAATTTTGGATTCAAACGGTGAACCAATTCTTGAAGAAGTATATTCTGTAAAAACAGGTACAGTCTTTACAATAAATACTAAAAATAAAAAGCTATATAAAGAGGGTGAAGAAATGAGAGATATTTCTGCAGCTTTTACACCTCAAAAAATGGAGTTTATTAGAGCAGGGGGATCTTACGCTGTAGTATTTGGGAAAAAACTACAGACATTTGCCGCTAAAGTGTTAGGTGTTCCAATACCGGAAATATATGCTCCATCAAAAGAAATTTCTCATAAAGATCAAGGACTGACAGCTGTTGAAAAGATATTCAATAGAAATGTTTTAGGTGCGAAGTCAGAAGAATCATTACATTCAGGCTCCTATGTTCGGGTTAAGGTAAACATTGTAGGATCTCAAGACACTACAGGCCTAATGACTTCTCAAGAATTAGAGGCTATGGCGGCTACTATTATTTCGCCAATAGTAGATGGGGCTTACCAGTCAGGTTGCCACACTGCTTCTGTATGGGATAAAAAATCACAGGAAAATATTCCAAGACTTATGAAATTCATGAATGAGTTTGGTCTAATTACTGGTCGGGATCCAAAAGGTGAGTACCATGCAATGACAGATGTGATTCACAAGGTTTTAAATGATCTAGCAATTGACGATTGGTGGGTCATCATTGGAGGAGATTCTCACACAAGGATGTCTAAAGGAGTCGCATTTGGAGCTGATTCCGGGACTGTTGCTCTTGCTCTTGCTACAGGAGAAGTCTCCATGCCTATACCTGAATCGGTTAAAGTCACCTTCAAAGGCGAAATGGCGGCTAACTTGGATTTTCGTGATGTCGTACATGCGACTCAATCCCAAATGCTAGAAAATTTTGGAGGGGAAAATATTTTTCAAGGGCGTATTATTGAGGTTCATATAGGGACCTTGCTAGCTGACAAGGCTTTTACATTTACAGATTGGACAGCGGAGATGAAAGCAAAGGCTTCTATTTGCATATCCAATGATGAGACGCTAATTGAGTCATTAGAAATTGCAAAGAGCAGAATAAGAATAATGATTGATAAGGGAATGGATAATCAATCTCAAGTTCTGCAAGGTCTAATTGATAAAGCAAATATTAGGATTGCGGATATTAGATCCGGAAAAAATCCACCTTTAGCTCCAGATGTAAACGCAAAATACTATGCAGAATTTGAGGTTGATTTAGATTTGATATCTCAGCCGATGATTGCCGATCCTGATGTTTATAATGAGGATATTTCAAAGAGATATACACATGATACAATCAGGACTCTGTCCTTTTATGAAGGAACAAAAAAAGTAGATCTGGGGTTTGTTGGTTCATGTATGGTTCATAAAGGAGATCTTAAAATTCTTGCCAAGATGCTTAGGAATCTTGAAGGCGTTAATGGTGAGGTTAAATTTAAAGCCCCTTTAGTGGTTGCTGTACCTACTTATAACATCATAGATGAGCTCAAGGCAGAGGGAGACTGGGATCTTTTGCAGAAGTACTCTGGTTATGAATTTAATGACGACGATCCGAAGAATAATGCACGCACGGAGTACGAAAATATGATGTATCTTGAAAGGCCAGGATGTAACTTGTGTATGGGAAATCAGGAGAAAGCGGAAAAAGGTGATACTGTATTGGCTACTTCTACGCGTCTTTTTCAGGGTCGTGTTGTGGCAGATTCAGATCGAAAAAAAGGGGAGTCATTATTAGCTTCTACCCCTGTAGTTGTTCTTTCTGCAATTCTTGGAAGAACTCCATCTTTAGAAGAATACAAAAATGCAGTAGATGGTGTTAATTTGACCAAGTTTTCTCCTCCGATTAAAAGTTTATATTCATAATACATTTAAATAATTAATATAGCTTAAAGAGCTGAATTGGTGGTAGTGATCTAACATTTCATTTTGTTTATAGGTGCTAATAAGGTTTAATTTTAATGGTAATTTCTTATTTTTAACTTGTGTTTTTTGTTATGCTGCAAATGATTCCCAGCCATTTTTATGAGTGAAGCAAGTGATTCAGATATTCTAATGAACGGCGAAGAGTGGTTTGCTAAAAATTGGCGGTTATTACTCAATGCCGCTTTAGTTGTTCTTGTAGGTGTGGCAGTTTCTAATTGGATTTCCAGTAGCAAAGCTCAATCAGCTAGTGCTGCTGAGAAGAATTTACATGGGGTTATATCGTCAAATGCTACTAACTTGATACAAATGGCGTTCGAGTTAAATGGAGTGCACACGAAATATCCGGAAACAGCTGTCGGGCAGCGGGCATTGATTTTAAGCGCCAATATTGCGCTGCAAGAAGGAGCCTATAAGGATGCTAAAGCCCGTTTTGAATCATATCTTTCTAAGTATAAAGATGGAGATTGGTTCTCTGAGGCAAAACTTGGGTTAGCGATTTGCATGGAAGCTGAAGGTGAAGATGCAAATGCGGTTAAAGCTTTTCAAAGCCTGACAAATTCGAACGTTGCATCAATCAAACAACGTACAGCTGCATTATTGGATGCAGCTAATAAAGAGCTGAAGCCTCTCCCTTCCCGTCCTGTTTCGGTTAAAGTCGAACCAGAAATGGATAATGCACCTAAAGATGATGGGGTGAATACTATTATTAGCCCATCAGATCCGGCTACTATTGATAAAAAATAATAAGTAACTTTAACCAATGAAGATAACAATTATTGGGACTGGATATGTTGGATTGGTTACAGGTGCTTGTTTTTCCGAAGTTGGTCACAATGTTATTTGTGTGGATTGTGATGCACAAAAAATTGAGTTACTGCAAGGTGGGGGTATTCCTATTTATGAGCCAGGGCTTGAAGAGTTAGTTGCGAGGAATGTTGCTTCCGGTAGGCTTTCTTTTACTGCAAGTACAGCTGAAGGTGTTGAAAAATCAGATGTAATTTTTATAGCTGTTCCTACTCCGCCACTCGATGATGGGGCTGTAGATTTAAGTTTCATAGAGTTTGTAGCACGCGAAATAGCTGCCTGCATGACTTCGTATAAGGTTATTGTTGATAAAAGCACAGTTCCTGTGAAGACAGGCGAAAAGGTCGAAGAGACGATCAAGCGCTATTGTAAGGCAGATTGTGAGTTTGATGTTGTAAGTAATCCTGAGTTTCTGCGTGAAGGTTTTGCGGTTGATGATCTCATGAATCCAGATCGTGTTGTCATAGGCAGTACATCTGATCGAGCTAATGAAGCGATGCAGAAAATTTATCAACCTTTCAATGCACCGATTGTTTTTACAGATATTAATTCAGCTGAGCTGATTAAACATGCTGCGAATTCATTTTTGGCCATGAAGATTTCCTACATTAATGCAGTAGCAGCAATTTGTGAGGCATCAGGAGCGAATGTTGAAGAGGTGGCAAATGGCATAGGGATGGATGATAGAATTGGGCGGAGATTCCTTAATGCATCACTTGGTTTTGGTGGGAGTTGTTTCCCGAAGGACTTAAGTGCATTTATTCGTATTAGTGATGACCTTGGCTATGATTTCGGTTTGTTAAAGGAAGTGCAAAAAATAAACGCCTCTCAAATGGATCGATTCGTAAAAAAAATTACCGATACACTTTGGGTTCTTAAAGGGAAAACTATTGGAGTGTTAGGTCTGGCATTTAAACAAAATACAGATGATGTTCGAATGTCACCTGCTATTGATTTATGTAATCGACTAATTAAAGAGGGGGCTTTTTTAAGGGTTTATGATCCGAAGGCAATGGATAAAGCTAAAATGGTACTGCCGGATGGTGATGTGTTATTCGTCGATGACATGAATGAAGTTTCTATTGGTTGCGATGCTTTAGTGGTTGCGACTGAATGGCCGGAATTTAAGCAATTGGATTTAGTTAAATCTAAAGAAGTTATGACAGTTCCTATCATTTTTGATGGCCGTAATTTACTCGATCCTGCTTTAGTTGAGAAATTAGGTTTTACTTATATAAGCATTGGAAGGTAATCCCGTCAAAGTTGCTGCCGGTTTAATCTTTAAAGATGGGAATCTTTTAATTTCTAAGCGACCTAAAGGTTTTCACTTAGGTGGTATGTGGGAGTTTCCTGGGGGGAAGCTTGAATTGGATGAATCATATGAAATTTGCTTAGTGCGAGAGATTCGCGAGGAATTAGGGATAGATATTAAAGTTTTATCTGAATTCGATGAGGTTTTACATAGTTATCCTGAAAAGACAGTCCTTATTAAATTTTTTATTTGCAGTTTGTTTAGTGGGGAGCCAAAAGCAATTCAATGTTCTGATTTTCTTTGGATTAATCGGAGTGACCTGATTGCGTATGATTTTCCATCAGCCGATACTAAGGTGATAAATCGACTTAGATTAAATAATAATATTTGGGATGAATGACTTTAGATGTCGCAATTAAAATCTAATATTTCAAATATTATTAATCAATATCTTGCGATTTTAGGTTGGCTTAGGTAATGGCAAGTGTCTCTGCACGTGGGGGAAAAACTATTTAAGCTTCATTCAGCGTTTGATCCAGCAGGGGATCAGCCAAAAGCTATTAGAGACCTGACTGATGGCTTGTTGTCAGGCCGAGAACATCAGACCTTACTTGGTGTAACCGGTTCAGGAAAAACTTTCACTGTGGCAAATGTTATTCAAAACATTCATAAGCCTACATTAATTATTTCACACAATAAAACTTTAGCTGCCCAGCTCTATTCTGAATTCAAAAGTTTTTTTCCTGAAAATGCAGTGGAATATTTTGTGAGTTATTTTGATTATTATCAACCTGAAGCATACATGCCTCAGACAGATACCTTCATAGAGAAAGATTCTAGTATTAATGATGAAATTGAGAGATTGCGATTGTCCGCGATGAGTTCATTGCTGTCTCGAAGGGATGTTATTGTAGTAGCCAGTGTCTCTTGTATCTATGGAGTTGGAGAGAAACGAGATTTTGAGGATATGGTAATACGGCTGGCGGTAGGGGAAAAACTCAGCAGAGAACTTTTTCTTTCAAGATTAGTTGAGATCCAATACGAAAGAAATGATGTTAAATTTGAGAGGGGTAATTTTCGTGTGCGAGGTGATACTGTAGAAGTTAGACCGGCAGAGATGGAAGAGGGTGTGCGTGTAGAGTTTTTCGGTGATGAGATCGATTGCATTACAAGATTTGATCCGTTGACTGGAAATAAGATAGAGGCATTGCCTGGAGTAATAATATTTCCAGGTAAGCAGTTTGTNACACCAATAGAAAATATTAAACGTGCATCAAAAACAATACGTAACGAGTTGGAGGGNCGTATTGCAGAGTTAGAGAAAGAGAAAAAATTACTCGAGTCTCAGCGTATAAAAATGCGTACAGAGTATGACTTAGAAATGATGATGGAAATGGGCTTTTGTTCTGGAATTGAAAATTATTCAAGACATTTGAGCGCGCGTGCTCCTGGTTCTCGCCCTAGCACTCTGATTGATTTTTTCCCAAAGGATTTTCTTCTTATTATTGATGAGTCTCACGCAACAGTGCCACAAATTGGAGGAATGTTCGCTGGAGATCGTTCTAGGAAAACTGTATTAGTTGATCACGGATTCCGATTGCCAAGTGCTTTAGATAATAGACCATTAAATTTCCAAGAGTTTCAAGCATTACAAAATCAGACACTTTATATCAGTGCCACGCCAGCGAAGCAGGAAATTATATTGTCAAAGGGAAAGGTTATTGAGCAAATCGTTAGACCTACTGGATTGATTGATCCTGATATTGTTATTAAGCCTCTTAAAGGGCAAATTGATGATTTAATTGAAGAAGCTCGCAAGTGCGTAGATAAAGGAGAGAGGGTGTTTGTGACAACTCTAACTAAGAGAACGGCAGAAGAATTATCTGATTATCTCTCTGAAATTGGTATTAATGTTAACTATCTTCATAGTGATATTGGGGCAATTGAGCGTGTAGAGATACTGAGAGAATTACGAAAAGGTGAATTTGATGTTCTTGTAGGTATTAATTTGTTGCGTGAAGGCCTGGATATTCCGGAAGTGTCCTTAGTTGCAATTCTTGATGCTGATAAAGAGGGCTTTTTAAGATCGACTACGAGCTTGATTCAGACTGCAGGACGAGCGGCGCGGCATCTTAATGGAAAAGTCATTCTTTATGCAGACGAGAAAACGCGCAGTATTAGAGAGTTTTTAAAAGTATCTAATTATCGACGCAAGCGGCAGATTGATTATAATAAAAAACACGGAATAATTCCAAGAAGCGTTAATCGTCCGATTGAGGAGCCCCTTGGGGATAGATTTGGAAAAAGTAGTAAATCAGTCGTTTCTCCGATTGACGCTTCAGATGGATATGATGTTATTGAAACAATACGCGAGCTAGAAGCAGAAATGGTTGTCGCTGCCGAAAAATTAGAATTCGAAAAAGCAGCTCTTTGTCGAGACCAGATTAATGAACTGAAAAATCTAACAGAGGAATCAAAAAGCAACAATTCTCCTTCAAAAGAGAAAAGAAAATAAATATAAAAAATTCGTTATTTTAATGTCAGACTTTTGAATATACTTCGGCGCCTTGCTTATTGAATTGTTTCGATTTTTCTCGCATACCTTCTTCAAGAGCTTGGTCTTCAGATATGCCTTTATCATCAGCGTATTTCCGGATGTCTTCAGTGATCTTCATGGAACAGAAATTAGGCCCACACATGCTGCAGAAATGAGCTTGCTTGGCTCCATCAGCAGGTAAGGTTTCATCATGAAATTCTTGGGCGCGCTCGGGGTCTAATCCAAGATTGAATTGATCTTCCCAGCGGAATTCGAATCGAGCTTTACTTAGCGCATTGTCACGATACTGGGCTCCTGGATGACCTTTGGCTAAATCAGCGGCGTGAGCGGCAATTTTATATGTTATCACACCTTCTTTAACATCTTGTTTATTAGGTAGGCCAAGATGTTCTTTGGGTGTTACATAGCAAAGCATAGCACAACCATACCAACCGATCATAGCTGCACCAATACCACTTGTTATATGGTCGTAACCTGGTGCTATATCTGTGGTTAAAGGTCCAAGTGTATAGAATGGGGCTTCGTGGCACCATTCCAATTGTTTCGTCATATTTTCTTGAATCATGTGCATAGGCACGTGCCCTGGCCCTTCATTCATAACCTGAACACCGTGATCCCAAGCGCGTTTAGTCAAGTCTCCTTGAACCTCTAATTCGCCGAATTGAGCTTCGTCATTACCATCAGCTATAGAGCCAGGGCGTAATCCATCTCCGATACTAAAACTGACATCGTACTTGGCCATTATCGCGCAAATATCATCCCAGTGTGTATATAGAAAGTTTTCCCTATGGTGTGCTAGGCACCATTTTGCCATAATAGAACCACCTCTACTGACGATGCCGGTCATTCTTTTTGCTGTTAATGGTATGAATTTAAGTAAGACGCCCGCGTGAATTGTGAAGTAATCAACACCTTGCTCAGCTTGCTCAATGAGAGTGTCACGAAAAATCTCCCAAGTTAATTCTTCGGCTCGTCCATTTACTTTTTCAAGTGCTTGATAAATAGGTACCGTGCCGATAGGTACTGATGAGTTGCGTACTATCCATTCCCGTGTTGCATGAATGTTTCTACCGGTCGATAAGTCCATAACTGTATCGNCGCCCCACTTCGTAGCCCATCTCATTTTCTCTACCTCCTCTTCAATGCTTGAAGCAACAGCAGAGTTNCCAATATTTGCGTTTATTTTGACAAGAAAATTTCGACCAATAATCATCGGTTCAATCTCTGGATGATTGATATTTGCAGGAATAATAGCTCGTCCTTGTGCAACTTCATTACGTACGAATTCCGGTGTAATTGTCTTTGGTATTTTTGCTCCCCAAGGATTGCCGGGATGCTGATGCTGAAGATCGTTAGGTGCGGCTTGTTCACTTAAAGCTGCTAAGTCCATGTTTTCTCGGATGGCAATGTATTCCATCTCTGGGGTAATTATTCCTTGGCGAGCATACCAAAGCTGAGTGACTGGGTGATTATTTTTAGCTCTTAATGGTCGTCTGTTTAAATTTGGGAATTCTGTGAGGCGATTTGCTTTTTCGCTTTGAGTGGCGTTTTTAGCATGTTTTTGGGATAGATACCCATTGTCTATAGGTTTAATTTCTCGACCTTTGTATGCTTCTACATCACCACGTTCTAGTATCCAATTATTTCTAAGAGCAGGAAGTCCGTCGCTTGCCTTTCCATTAAAATTAGGATCGCCCCAAGGGCCACTTGTGTCATAAACCCTAATAGATTCATTCTCTTCTATTTTTCCATCAAGTGTCTTAGTGGGATTAAGAGATATTTCACGCATTGGCACACGAATATCCTTATATAGTTTCCCCTTTATATAGACTTTTGTTGAGTTCGGTAGTTGATCTCGGCTTGAACGCTCGAATGAATCATTTGATGCAATCATTGATATAATTATTTAATAGAGGGAATTTGTAGGATTAATTTTATTAAGTTTAATACTCATTTACTGACCTAAAATCCGTGAACTTCAGGAATGTGTCAAGTGAAGTTAGTCAGCAATATAGGGGTGGATTGCTGAATTTCCCTTTTTTTAAAGTATGTGACTTTTTAAGTCTACCAGTTTGGGTTTTCGGGAAGGCAACTGTCAAATTCTAAGAACAGTTTTTCTTCGTATTCACCTGCGTATGTGCCTGAAAAGAATCGATCCAGCGCTTCTGTATGAAGTCGTTCCCAAGAGCGCTCTTCATGGCCTGGTAAAATTGGATAAAATAGAACCCCGTTAGCTTTGGCAGCTTTATGGTCGCCTGGAGCATCTCCAATCATTAAAATCTTATTAGAATCATATTTACCGACAGCAGCAAATTTTAGATGTTCCGTCTTTGTTCCCATTTCCTGTCCAGCAATTATTTCAACATACTTAGAAATATCATGTTCTGCCCATTCTCGTTGAAGAGCATCACATGGTGTTTGTGAGATAACCATCATGTCAGCTTGGGGCAGTGATTTATCAAGTGTTTCTCGTAATAAAGGAAATGGAGGAACACCATGTACAATGTCAGACACTTGTTCATTTACTTCGTCTGACCATTTCTTAATATGGGATAAGTCGTGATTTCCACCTTCTACTTCTGCGGCCAGTGTTGCATTACCAAGTTTAGATTCTCTTTTTATCCAATCTTCTAGTGCAGGGTAAGAGGGCACATTAACTTTTCGGGACTGTACTTCGCTTCTTTCTCTAAGAAGGTTAAGAGCCCGAACAAGTGCTGGGAATCTGTTAGCCCCTCGGGTTTTTGAGTAAAGGTTAACAAAATCCCAAACTTCACGAGCGTACTTGCTTACAGCTTGCAAGTTATGATGCTTTACAAACATTGGAGTGAAGCATTCCTTATGTTTGATCTCCATTGAATCAAATACGCATCCATCGGAGTCTATCCCGATAAAGAAGTCGTGTTTGGGTTTAAAGTCTCTAAGGCTTTGTGCTGAATCACTCATAGTTTAAGCGTCGTAAGTTGTAGACGAAACATTACCACCTCTTCCGGTCCAGTTAGTATGGAAAAACTCACCTCGTTCATGATCTATACGTTCGTAGGTATGAGCTCCGAAATAATCCCGCTGAGCTTGAAGCAGATTGGCTGGTAGGCGTTCACTTCGGAATGCATCAAAAAAATTCAATGCAGTTGAGAATGCTGGGGCGGGTATCCCTTTTTTGGCGGCAGTAGCAACTACATTACGCCACCCTCTTTGGCACTTGCGAATTTCTCGCTTGAAATGTGGGTCTAGAAGTAAGTTTGGTAAGCGTTTTCTCTTTTCAAATGCTTCTTTAATTTTCCCAAGAAATTGACTTCTTATAATGCATCCCCCTCGCCACATTAATGCTATTTCACCATATTTCAGTTTCCAGCCATAATCGCTTGCTGCTGCCCGGAGAAGCATAAATCCTTGAGCGTAAGATATGATTTTAGATGCATATAGAGCGCTCCGAATATCTTCAATAAACTTTGTGCGATCGTTTCGTATAGCTGGTTTAGGGCCTCGTAATTTTTTGGATGCTGCAACACGTTCCTCTTTCATTGCGGAAATGCAACGTGAGTATACTGCTTCGCCAATCAGAGTAATTGGGATTCCTAGTTCAGCGGAATTGATTAAAGTCCATTTCCCTGTTCCTTTTTGGCCGGCTGTGTCTAATATTTTTTCGACTAATGGTTCTCCATCAATATCTTTGAAACCAAGGATATCACGGGTGATTTCAATTAGATAAGAGTCTAGCTCTCCTTTATTCCAGTCAGCGAACACTTCGTGCATTTCATCTGCGCTCATTCCGAGGCCCTCTTTCATTAGGTGATACGCTTCACATATTAACTGCATGTCGCCATACTCGATTCCATTGTGAATCATTTTAACATAGTGCCCAGCGCCATCATTACCTACCCAGTCACAGCAAGGGGATCCATCTTCAACCTTTGCTGAAATAGCTTGGAAAATATCTTTCACGTGAGGCCATGCATCAGGGTGTCCGCCTGGCATAATTGAGGGGCCTCTTCGAGCTCCTTCTTCACCTCCGGAGACGCCTGTCCCCACAAAAAGAAGACCTCGTGCATTGAGATATTCTGTGCGACGAATTGAGTCCTGAAATAGTGAGTTGCCGCCATCAATAATAATATCACCGGGTTCGAGATAAGGTATTATTTGGTCAATAAAATCATCAACTGCCTGTCCTGCTTTCACCAGCATCATTATTCGGCGTGGTCGTTTAAGATGTTTGACCATTTCTTCAATTGAGCGAGCTCCAATTATATTGGTTCCTTTGGCTTCGCCATTCATGAAGTCGTCAACTTTAGAGATTGTTCGATTGTAGGCTACAACAGTGAAGCCGTTATCATTCATGTTGAGGATTAAGTTTTGACCCATTACAGCCAAACCGATTAATGCAATATCTCCTTTAGGTTCCATTTTAATTTGTCTTAATAATTAGCTGCCGAACTGAAGCCGGCTATCTTCAGCCAGCAAGTTATCGAGATTGTTCCAGCGTTCTGCGTTTGAAGCGTTGAATGCTGTTAGATAAATCGCTACCAATTCATTGTCATGTTTTTCTAATAAGGTGTTTACCGCTGGTTTCAATTTCTCATCCTCTATGGAGTTTGGCAGATCATCCACCATTCCTTCTTCATGTTTAATTTCGAGTTTGTTTAAAAACTCAATTAACAATTCTTTGTGTTCCTTGAATAGCCACCCTCGAATTAGATTGCCGGAATGTTCTTCAAAGTTAGGTTTAGATAACGATTGGACGAAATTATTGTGACGACGTTCTTTTGGTTGGCGTGAAAGAAACTCTGGCCTTGCCTTTAGCACTTGAGCTACGGAGGTTAAAAGAGCTCGGTAAACTTCCTTATTGTTTGTATGAGTGTCTTCTAGAATTTTGTTCGCCATTTTGGGCGACATGAAACCGATTAGCTCGTGAAATGTAAGCATGTTAATTATTAAAATTACTTTAAGATTTTATTGTTGTTACAGCGATCCTGTGGGTATTACACAATGCCTGAACTTCCTCTCGTTCTAGAAGGATGGTTTTGGATGTTTCGACTGCCAGAACGGCGATCGCAGAACGGGCGCAGGATTCCAGTGTGCGTCGCCCAATGCAAGGAATATCGAATCTCATGTCGTGATTGTCACGTGCAACTTTTACGGCTATTGCTCCACCTTTAGGTCCAGCTAAGTAGCCTCCTCTGATTAGGCATTCGTCTGTGCCTTCGAATCCTTCCACGGATAGGACTGTTCCTTCCTTAACGACTACAGATTGCCCGATTTGCAATCTCGCAACTTCCTTCGCTAAATGGAACCCCAAAGAAACATCTTCTACTTGTTGTTTGGATAGCTTGGGGCCAATATGAAAATCTTGATCCAGAATTGATTCGCCAAGCCAAGGCAAGGCGTTAATTAGTGTTATACCGGCCTTTGCCAACTCATCACCAACGGCTCCAAATATTGTTTGTGCGTTACGTTCTTTTAATCGGTATAGCATTGAAGCTGTCTTAAGATCTGGAAGAAAGTTAAACAAATTTTTAGGGGCAATTTGTCCGGCCATTACGCAGTGATGTATATTATTTTTTTTGAATGCTTTTATTAGTCGAGACAGTTGCCCTACTCGTATCCATTCTACTTCATCAACTATGGTTTCAATTTCGGTTGATGTTTCATTTTGAAAGGCAACTGCAATTATTTTTGGAATGCCCTGACGCCGCGCTTCCTTGGCAATCGTTAAGGGTAATTCGCGGCTACCTGCGATAATGCCCAATGAATTTATATTATTAGGATTCACCTTTTCGTTGGGGATAAGGCTAATTATGGGCTATGCAGTTGCAAATATGTATCTAGAAATAAAATCAAGAATTCTAATCTTCTGAAAATTATATATCTATTGATGTGCTTTTAAATTTCTTAGACTGATATCATTCCGACTTGGATGATCTGGGAGGCCTTTGGTTTCGTTGACGGTTTTGACTGTTGACGGAGTCGCGATTTGGAATCTGAGTTCGCTGCTGTCTAACACTTCTTGGAGATTCCTTTTTTGTTTCTGTGTTTTTGAGATTGTTGGCAGGTTCTCTTTGGGGTCTCTGGCTATTCCTTCCTCTTGATTTATTGTTTGTAGGCTTGTTTTTTCCTAGTGACAAAATGAGGGCACCACAGCCACTGATGATTCCCCATGGAAGGAATATAAACCATCCAACAATTGGAAGCAGATAGCAAAGATTCAGTACCCATCCGCCACGCCAAACTCTTTTCCAGTTTTGAGATTGATCAGTTGGAGATGGTAATCCATGACCTATGAGTTGGCATAACCCCGCAGATCCAATAATGCCAGCTATCAAGGGTAAAACCCCAATTAAAAACCCGATAGCCTGTGCTGTCGGAATTGATAAGTTTCCTATGACCTTAAATCCTAATAAAAATGTTGGGATAGTTATAGCAAGCCCAACTAGTGTAATACGAATAGGTTTTTTATATTGGATTCGAGCATTGTTGATAACTTTTGGAAATAATGCTGTAGTTATCAGCAGGTAGCCTTGAATGATCATCATTAGCACTAGGATCACAGGCAGGAACTTCAAGATTTGATTAATGTCAATTTCTGGTGGCATTGAATTATGAATATTTAGTTTTATTAATTTAGTATGGGTTCAGCTTCATTAGCAACACACTCATTGAAGAGCTTAGTCATAAGTTTAGTCATATGCCCTGTTTCGCCTTTTCCAATAATTCGGCCGTCAACTTCTGTGATTGGTGCCAGTTCTCCCATTGTGCCCGTGCAAAACATTTCGTCAGCACGGTAAACTTCAGGCAATGAATAGTCACGAATTTCGTGATTAATTTGGTTGCGAGCACTGAGCTTTAGTACAATATCACGTGTTATTCCCTCTGGGCAAGCGGTTAAGCGGCTAGTTATTAGGGTTTTATCCTGAACTATAAAAAGATGTGTTGCGTTGGTCTCTGCTACAAAGCCTCTTTGATCAAGCATTATTGCGTCATCGGCACCTGCGTAATTCGCTTCTATCTTTGCAAGAATGGATTGAATTAAGTTGCAGTGATGGATCTTAGGATCGAGAACGTCAGGTGAAGGGCGGCGAACACTGGAAGTGATTAGTTTCAAACCGGATTTGTCGTAGACGGGATCTTTGTGCTCTGCGAGAACAATCAGAGTCGGTCCGTTGGTGTTGAGTCTTGGATCCATCCCAGATGTGACTTTTATGCCACGAGTAAGAGTTAGTCTGATATGGGCATTGTCTCTCATTCGGTTTGCCTCGAGAGTGCGTTTTATTTCTTCAGTGATATTTTCGTGAGAAGGGATTTGTTTGAAGTCCAACGCTAAAGCAGAATTGCGAAGACGATCTAAATGTGCGAGTAGACGGAAGATTTTACCATCATAAACTCGAAGCCCCTCCCAAACTGCATCACCTCCCTGTACAGCAGAGTCAAACGGGCTTATTCCGGCGTCATCTCTGTGAAGAAGAGCTCCGTTAATATTTATAATTAGATCACGATTTTTTTTATTAAATTTTTGAAGCATGATAGGAATTAGACTGTGATTCTATATTGATAAAGTTGTTCGTAGATTGCATTACATTCGTCGAGGACTTCTTCTAATTCCTCTGGGACTATTGTGTCTTTTGCTTTAAACGGCCTCCAGCCTGTTGTTGTTTCTACTTCAGGGTACCAGTGTTTGGCCCATATGCCATCAGATTTGCGTATGCCTGGCGGCCACTTTAGCATTAGTTCAGTAAATTCAATACCTAGACGATTGCATAGTGAGTTTAGTATTCCTTTTGGGTTTTCTAATACATCTGTTGAGTCAATTACGGTGGGGGTTTCCTTATATGCTTCTCGAATATAATTAAATATTTTTAATTGTTGGGGTAATCCTGTGTCTGTGAGAGTTGGGTTAGGCAGTTTTTTTATTAAAGAGGTGAGCATCTCTCGAGGGTCCCTTATTAAGAAGCAATTAGTAACTTTGCTAAGCCAGTTGAATCGAATATTTGGGAGCATATGATGGCACATATGCTTCTGATAAAAAATAGTTTTTCGATTAGGGATAGGTCCGGTGAGCCAGTCGACGACCCTTTCCCAATTGTTCTCATAACGACTTATAATTTCTTCTGCCATTTCATGTTTTAGTTTCGTTGCCTTTAGATAGTGAGCGTATAGTGGCTCGTCCACAACGAATGTGTCAGGTCGATTTTCCCATGCTCTCATGAGCGCCGTTGAAATATTTCTAGGCCCGCACCACATCGCAAGGTGTATTTTTGAATCGTTCATATCAGGTCGTTAAGTGTGCTTTAGATTGGAATTCAATGTCATTCGTTTTTATTGACAAGAAAATGGAGTGTTTTTTGAGTTTAATTATTTTGCTCTCAGATTCATTGAATGATTGGCAAGAGCATAATGCTAATTTGTGTATCTGACTCTTTCTTTATTGAGGAGATCCATCCATGCACCCATATAATAACCGTGATCCCAAAATGTTCGTCCGCTAATTAAGTTTCCATCAATTACGCATGGTTCGTCTACATAGGTTCCTCCACAAACTTCAAGATCGAATTTTGCCTTAGGTACAGTGGCCATTCGCCTGCCGCGTACGCAATCTGCCCGAGCTGGGATTTCAACGCCATGGCATACGCTTGCTATAGGTAAGTTGTTCTTAAAAAAATGACGAGTGATTTTGATTAAATCTTCATCTTCACGAATATATTCAGGCGCTCGCCCACCACTAAAGAATATACCTATATAATCTTCAGGGATCACGTCTTTGAATGCAATTGCGGCCGGCATGCTATAACCTTCCCATTCCTTAGTGATGGTCCACCCTGGTTTGGTTTGATGCATGACCATTTGGTATTCTCGTTTCTCGGGGGCGGCCAATACAGGTTCAAATCCCCCTTCGATTAGACGGAAATAAGGATACATCGTATCAACTGTTTCAGCTGCATCCCCGAAAATAATAAGAACCTTTGGTTTGTTTGTATCTCTCATTAGGCGGCTAGTTAACCCTTAGTTGATGGAATTGCCAAGTTGATTGCTTTAATTGGATTTTCTTATGATAAAGTATATAGGGATTAATACGGGTTTTATTTTTTTGTGAATTTCTTAGTTTAGTTAAATCAAATTAGCATCCAGATAATTTTTGGCGCGTTTGATTTCATTGGTGGTTTCCTTGACTGTGGGAAGTATAGGGATCCCCCTTGGGACTGGATGCATAAAGATTGAGGTGTACCCAGAATAATTTATGGCCTTAAGGGACTGTACAATAGGCTTAAAATCGAGTTTTCCGCGGCCTGGCATTTGGAGCAGCTCTTGATCTTTCGGTAGTTTCTTCATGCAGCCCATTCCATATTGCCATGCATAGAACATAAAGATTTGATCTCCTAACGCGTTAATAAGCTGAGCTATGCTTTCGGCATTTTGACCAAGAGTTTCTAAATGATATGGAGCTAAGGCGATACCAAGGTTTTTTGATGGTAGGATTTCTAATAACCATTTTAAAGAATCAGGAGTGTTGATAAGGTTATT
>NYWG01000083.1 GCA_002684915.1 Verrucomicrobiales bacterium | reverse complement strand
AACAGCAATGACCTTGCTTTTACCATCGACAACAATATTATAGAGCATTTCCCGTTGAGGGCTGCTGCTTACCAAAGATTGATTCTCGACGACCAAGTAGGCATTTCCAAACTTGTCAACAACATCACCAGGAAACAAGATGAAACGCTGCATGAGTTTGTGAAAAAAAAACAACTGAAAGCTGCTACAAAGATCCAAAGCCTTTTTCGTGGTAATGAAGCTCGTAAACGCCAACAAGAAATAGAAAGAATAAAAAACGAATTAATTTTACTCTACAACGATGGAGAAGGTACACTTGTAAATAATAACGTAAAGGAAGTGAAAAAATATTACGACATGGCAAACAGTATTGGAGAAAGACTTTATATGAAAATTGATTTAGTATCATTAAATTTAACTCCGAAACAAAGAAGAGCTTTAGGCGGAGACGACACACAGTATGTTTTAATAAAAGAAGTAGACATAAATAACCAGCAAATAGTTTACAAACTTGAAGATAATCTGCCTGAACTAGACACTGAATCGGAAAATGAATCAGAAAATGAAGCAGAAAATAATGCGGATTTTTTTGACAATGAATTAAGATTAATGAAACCACCTCTTCATTTAGAACCAGCAGGAGTACGAGTGGAGAGGGTTAGAGGTCTACCGATTACATTAATAGGAATATCTGCAAACGATGCAACTGCTAGAAACATGTATGACAAATTACCAGACGAAAGTGAAATTGACGACGAAATCGACGACGAAGAGTTTGGAGGTTTTGGTGGAGGTCTAATGAACCCCCCCCTTGACATGGACCCAGCGGGTGCACCGATGAACACCGTTCTCCCACCAGCATGGAACAACACCTCTTACATCTTAAATTATGGCATGAATCCTGCATTAACGTTAGACACCATCCCCCAACATCAATTGAATAGCATCGACTACAACATCAGTGCCATCGCCCAGCCGTACAAAGCCATCGCATACTACACCCAGAAACAAATTGCCATCCCTGCATCCGAATGGTATTGGCACGGCAAAGAACAAACGTTTCGCGTCAACCTTTGTCGCCTGCAACGAACGTGGTCCGTCAGCAGCTCCCCGTACGACAAATTGGCATTGATGCGCCATGCCATCATGACTTATTACGTCATGGCAGATCTATCGCCGCTGCTCGAACCATTAATTATAGAAAACGTGCTGGAGCAAAAACCGATGACCAACCTATTCAATGATCTCAACATACAAGCACAATTGCAATTGGAAAATATAACGTCGGAGGCAGTGAAAGCAGCGGACGCAAGAAACGATGACGAGGCTTACGACACTGAAGTTGAAGGCTTCGACACTGCAGATGAGGACGAGGATGATGAAATCGACGACGAAGAGTTTGGAGGTTTTGGTGGAGGTCTAATGAACCCCCCGCTTGACATGGACCCTGCGGGTGCCGAGTTGAACAAGGCAGATTTGGATACCATTCAAGAAAACACGCTAGTAGCAATTACCAGAGGGACCAACAAGTTAACGTATCAGGTGAAGGAATTTTATAAACAGCGGGGACATGCGTACGGATTTATTGTAGTTGATGCAAACAACCATAAAGAATATTACTTATATGCAAAGGATACGGACGAGGACGGTGACAATACCATGGGTTATCACATGTACCTATCGGAGCCACAACGTCCCACGTTAGTTTTGTTGCGTCACTTGTTGAATAGTTCGGATGCAACGTTTTTTACTGAAGGCGCAAAAGTGGATGTTGGGTTAGTAAAGGAAACCAAAAAACTAGAAACGTTTGAAGCCTATGTACAGCGTATAGAAAGTAGAAATAGAAGAGCCTTCACTAACACAGATAAAGCAACTGGTAAATTAAAATACGTTAACAATGCGAATGAATTTTTAGTGGAAATCGGATTTTATTATGGTGTTAACAAACCATTTGTTGAGAAGGATCTTTCTGTGGACGACATTTTGAAATTAAAGGAGAAATTACAACTGAAAACATTGATTAATCGGAAAATGAATAATGAAATATTCAATGTTAGCAAGAGAGCAGCTATTTTAAGCGAATATTTTAGACCGAATGCTAAAAACAAAAAGGCCGATAATTCGTTAAACATATTACAAGATATTGTTCGTAAATTGGAAAAAGGAATAACGCGTATCCTGGAAAAGGATGACATTAAAGAGATAAGTCGTTTGATGCAAATTTCAGACCTAATGGAAACACGCGCAAATGAACGGATCACTGCCATTTTACAGAAAGGAATAACTGTGCCTTACATGAAATATGTCCCAAAGCAAGACAGAACCGCTTTTTTGAAAACGTACTCGGTCCAGCTATTTGGATTTATGTTGAGCGAGGATCAAATTGAATACGTTCCAAATCAAAAATCTTACAATCCCTATTTTCAAAACCTAAATGAAGCTGTGTTAAACGGAGCAGATGGCACAGAATATTTACAATTGGTTCTAAAGAATAAAAATACAATTCTAGATGAACTAGAGGAAGATGCTATAGCTGCACTTGTCGATTTTCACTACGAGGAACGTGCTTTTCTAATAGCATCGTTTAAGAATAATACAGTATTGCCTAGTGCGATAAAACCAGGTTCTTTAAGAAAACGTCCGAGAGATACAAGCCCCTTGAAAAACGTTTTGATAAAGGAGTATGGGGAAACGGAAGCAAACCAGATTCTACAATGGTTGAACGGCAAAAACATTTCTTTCGATATTGATGTTCCAACCATTACGTATAAGCAGACACCCACAGGAGATTTACGTTCAAAATCTGATGGCGTTTTTAAGATAAAGCCTACTGCTCCTGATGGAAATTGTTTATATCATGCTATTTATTATGCTTCCATACCACAAAGACGACTGTTTCCCGTCTACAACTCTGAGACTTGTGCCGTGTACACGAATCAGTTGGAACCATTGAATGATAGAAATCATGTCAAAAAAATGCGGCAGGACATTAGGTGCGCTATTCAAAATAGCGTTATAACGAATATGGATGATAGTACAAAAAATGAGACTTTTTTCCGTGTGGTTACAAACGATTGGGGTGACGAAGGAGAAATATCAATTTTATCAAACATTTACAATCTTCACATTCGAGTGTGGCAAAAGAGTAATGATAATGGCTGGCTGACCAAAGTTAGCGAGTATCCTTCAGAGAGATACGACAACATGACAACCATAAATTTATATTATCGAAATATTGGAAGCAATATAAGAAATCATTACGATTGGTTGGAACCCGAACCACAACCGATGGATGTGGAGGAGGAGGAGGACTCCGACGATAATTTTCCAGAAATCGTTCTCTTCATGGATCCACCTGGAGCAAAACTGCAAACGGAAGCTTTCATTAAAGCCTATTTGAAAAAGACAGACCAGCTGGAGGATTTGAAACGCCTTACGAATAAGACAGAAGATAAGTTACTAGAACAAATAAAAAAAGATGTAAATAAACACATTGGTGCGGTTCCTGATGCCGACGTCAAGAAGTATATTGAACGCGTTGTAAACAATACCTTGTACGTGAAGGGGAATAGTGGATTGGTGCCGTACCTTTGCGATGCTTACTCGGAGCAAGCCGTATTGAAATTCATAGATGCCATGAAGCTGTATTTAAAGTTTGGGCACAAAATGGCGCGTTCTGGAGAGCCTCAGACCTTTTATTCCGAGAATTACAAAGAGTTTTTCCAACAACGTTCGTGGAAGACTGGAATTAGACGGTATGCGGAGTTTCGTAAATACAAATATCCTATCAACGATCGGTCGTTGCAGGTGGATGAACGGGTTCGCGACAGTGTGTTAGAGAATAGAGAAGCAATCAATGCAGAGCATGATATTATCACGTTGGAAAGTTCTTCATCGTTTGCCAATTGGAGCAGTATTGTGCGGTTTGCGTTGTACGAAAAATACAATTTTTTTCTACCTGCTGTACATGAAACGTTGCAAGGGGGTATGCAGCGAAAAGTAAAGGATGCAGAGGTGTACGACGACAAGGGTATATTTCAAGAGTTGATGGATAGGGAAGCGTTTGACGATTTTGTATATGTGTATTGTACACTGTACACGTTAATATTTAATACTTAATAGGGATAAACTCCTCAACCTCTTTATTGTATGACTCTTTATGAGAAAATTTGATAGTAAAATGTGTTTTTTGCCAAAACCACGCTGTAATTTTTCTCCGTAACCAATGATTGATGTAGTTGACGGTTCGTTTTTCTATTAGCATCAACGATTTTTGTATTTTCACAATTGCTTTTGCTTCCCTTATTCTCTCTACTATTTGTATATTTCTATGCAACTGCTCACGCATATATAACTGATACGCATCACGGCTATGTTGCATGTAATTAATTTGTTTTCGAGGACGAACTATATCAGGCATGGGTGAATTGTAACAGAAGCTCAAACAACCGCTTTGATCGCATGTGCGTGTAAAGCTCATGATTTATAGAGTTAGAATGTAGGGTTGTTATTTTTTTAAAACACTTTTTAGTTAATAAAGTACTTTTACTATACTATTTACTTTTTATTTCTGCTTCCCCTTTTCTCACTGCTACTTCCTTACAATACCATCTTTTTTTTTCTTTTTGATTTTTTTTCTTTTGCTTTCTTTTCATCTCTTTTTCTTTTTGCTTCACGACGTTTCAAACGATCTTTTTCAGATTTTGCAATACCTTTTTTTGCACCTTNAAAAGACAANAGCTCTTCGATGTCGCGCCCAACGATGGATCCTGAAAGGCCAATATTAGGNTCGTNCACAGCAGGCACGCCATGNGATGTCATTTCATTTGTTTNTAAATCGACAACNACGGAAGTTCCAGCAGGTAATATTTTGCTAAAAAGCAATGTACCTTTTTCTAAATNATCTTTGCCGTCTTTGTCGAACGCATCTCTCAAACGAACTTGAAAGAGTCTAGGATGTCCCCATTTAACGACTTGAAAATTCGATCCAGTTTTCCATGTTTTCGTCTTGTCCGAGTGCATCCCAATGTAATCGTCCCCATTCTCATAAATGGTTGCAATCCAATGATTTTGCAAACAAGTTTCTTTCATTTTGTTAATCAATGCAGTTGTGCTAGGAAACAACCCTTCATCAATTTTAAAGGTTGCATGTAATACACGCCATTGCCATCCAGTATATTTGTACGCATACAATCCTTTACTAAATTGTTGAAACCATACTTTATTTCGGCGCAATGCATTGCCTCGATAATTCAAAGCAGGATGCGACCCACGGACCCACCCTGCATTGCTTGAAGTAAGTTTTCCATCTTCATCCAAACCAATTTCAATATCTTCATTGGTTGCATGTGTTTTCAATAACAACAATTCTCGAAAGGCTTCATTGACTTCTTCTTCGTACTTGCCAGGGACAATATGCATATTGTAATCTTTACCTTTGAAAGTAAACCCTTTGATATCGTATGTTAATACTTGACCATCTACGAGAGACGCATCCCATTGTCTTGCAGTTGACATGTTTAGAGTTAGAATATAGGGTTCTATGTATAATTATTTTTTTAAAACACTTTTTAGTTAATAAAATACTTTTACTATGCTATTTACTTTTTATTTCTGTTTCCCTATTTCTTACTGCTACTTGTATATTTCTATGCATGACCCCATACGCGCTGCTGTCGTAGCCCATACTACTTACTAGCTGTTGCATGTACTTTTTAGCTGGGGTGTCATATGGGCACCACATAAATCCAAGATCATCGGGCGGCCCTTCCAAATACCATTGAATAATATCATTTTTGAGTTCGTGGCTGTCAATGCATTTCATGGCTTCCACAATATCGTTATCCATAACACTTAAATATCAATTTCTATAAATTCTTCGTTTGCTTCTTCTTCCTCTTCCTGTGTTGCACCTACGCACAAGGTGTTGCATAGTTTTAGCATGGATATTTGCCCAAACAACATGCATTGGCAATCGTCTTTTAAATGAAACAGCCAGGCCAATAACGATTCTTCTAATGTTGCATACATATACACTTTTCCTTTTGCGGCAATGTAAAATTTGTGCCACGCTAGTAATAGTATGGGATGCTCCGACAGCATGATGTGTTTGATATTTTTTTGAATGTCAAAATTCATGCATATGCAAAATTTGCTGAAATTGACGGAATAAATGGTTTTACAAAATGCCTCAAACAATGCCATCAATGCGGCATTTCGAATGAATAAATTGTCGTGCCCCAACAGCTCGTGGGGTTTACCGTACAGTATTACGTGTTGCATAGCAGAGGTCCAATTGCTCGGGAATTTGGCAGTCACCACAGCAGTAATGCTTGGAATTTCGCCAGCTCGGTTGTACGTGTAGAGGTTGCGTGCAGGCTCGTCAAACACAAACAGGTAAAATATATTCAAGATTCTGGTTCGAAAATTTCGAATTTGAAAGTAAGTTGTTTCGGCGGTGGCCCATTTGAAAAACGTATTCATTTGATGATCGGTAAAGGTATACACGGGATCGTCGCACAGGTACGTATGCACCGCATCTGCTACACACAGCTGTTGTAAATTTTCTGCCACATGACAAGCAAGCATCATCATACACTTTGTGTTGATACAAAATAAATCTTTACCCACTTTTTTTATCATGTTCAATCGGTTCATGCGTTGCAGGTTATCGGCAAAGACGACGTTGCGGGCCACGCTTTGATGCACGCGTTGAACGTATCGTTTGGTGTCGTTGTAGCTACGTAGGTCAAATTGTTTCCAGGCATTGTGCAAGATATGCAAATTTAAAATGTTATTTGCCAACGTGGATTGACTCCCTTGCAAGATCAAATGTTGTTTTAAAAATGTTTCCGTGCTGGGTTCTGTAGTCGTGCGTGTGTAAGCGGTGCATAACACAATAAAAACGATCATGCCATGGTTGTATTGGAATAGATCTTCGTCCATTTTGAATCGCAATGTATTAAAATTGTTTGCAAAATGTCGTTCCAAAACATCAATATTGGTAATTGCCAATTGCTTGTCGTCAAACAGTGCATTGTAGATACGTTTGAAGTATTCAATGTATTCGCTTAATTTGTCAATGCTAGGAATTTCGTTTTCATCTATTTCCATGCTTTGTATACGACTATAAAATATAGTATATATATAACGCAAGGAAAGGTTTAAAAAAAGCAACCACAAAAATGGATGCCGATATAGACACATCAATGATGCAAGAGATCCAATTCGACAACGATAGACCCGTTTCGTTTTCTGATTCCGTCTTTGAGCAAGATTGCAATCCAGAAACCTGTTTGCTTTGCACCTCTGGCAACAACGACGAGCGAGGACGTTCCATCATTGAAGAGTTGGAAAAAATTGATGCTAGGTTCATTGGCAAAATATCAGACAAAGCTATTTTTAATTTGATGGCAAATTGGTACGAAGAGAAAATACGACAGCCACAATTAAAATTTGATAATAATGCACAAGTCATGAAGTTGACGCCTGAAATATGCCGTATTCATTTCACGTTCCACGCGATGAACCCAAAACGCATACTAAAAGAAGATATTCTATTCATTAACAATGCACAGGAATTTTTGAAAACCAACGGTGTGTTGAAGCAAAATATGTCTTCAGGGGCATACAGCATCAACAATGGGTACATGAAGCAATGGAACATCTTGTCCAAAACAAAATTGGATTTGCTACGATATTACAAGCAGGAATTTAGCAATGAACTTTTGGAAAATGGAACATCGAATGGTCCGCATCAATTTTCAAGTTTTTAAAACTAGTGTATATTAGTGCGTAAAGGGAAGGATAAGTATAACACGTATATATACATAAATATGCAACGATCCGATTTAACTAAACCAGCACCATTTAGAGGCTTTGGGGACTTCCCAACCCTTGGTAAACATGCTAGTCACAGCGAGCCCAACCGTGTGCCGCAATTAGGATTGCAAACCCCGAGTGTTCACAGTAACGTATTTCACCCTGCGGCCAATGCCAACGCAACGTACCCGTTCTTCTGCGGAGCGTATGCAAACGAATGGCAAAAGGGGTTTGCCGAAGGCATGTGTATGTTTGTCAACATGCAGCAAAACAAATCGTTCGCGGGTTCTCGCGGCACATTAACTGGAAGGCATCCCAGCCACAACATCTTGGCGAGTGTACCAGTGCTAAACTTTTACTTGACCATAGGATCGTGTGAAAACCAGTTTGTAGAACAATTTGTCAAACGGTACTCGTTGAACGAAGCATTGATCCCTCATGAACCGACAAATGAAGAGTTACGCGACAGTCTTGGGTATCCTGAATTAATTGATGCTAATGGCGACGAAGAAGCTGGTAAAGAGAAAGAAGTCCAAGAAGCTCGCGATACTGAATTTATCAAAGATTTCATGCGAAAATGGCGTTTCATGGGTGTGATTTTGACGGACATGGACACTGCATCCAATTATCAAAAGCTATTCAATTTGAACGTGCGAGGCCGTTCAAGAGTGTTCAATACTTGGACCACTCGATTGGACTCGAAATATTCGCGTGCGCAAGCTCGTGACCGTGTGATGAAAAACGACAAATTGTATTTGGTATTGAAAAAAGTCAAAATAGACGAGTTGACCTACAAACAACCAGATGGTGCTTCCATGGCATTGACCCCACCTTGTCGTGAAGATGGATACATATGGCAGCTTCGATGTGCTCGTTCCAGTCTTACGCAACATCCTCGACCGTACGACGAGAGAAAAGGTGTTCAAAAATACATTTACGTAGGTAAAGTGTTGAACGCAGTAGCAAAGAAAGCAGATGAACACTATCAACGTCGTGCCTTGCGTGAGCATACTCAAATGTGTTGTTTGCCAATGATAGAAATAGCTTTAGCGACAGGTCAAGTATAAGAGGTGTGCACGAAATAGTGAGATAAAATTATACTATATAACTATCTGTTGCGTATTTATAACTATATAACCACATAATCTAGAAATAATGTTTTCCAACC
>NYWG01000082.1 GCA_002684915.1 Verrucomicrobiales bacterium | reverse complement strand
AGTTCGCTAGTGGATGTTCCAGTGCTGCTTGTAAGACTAATTTGCGGGTAAAGACTTGCTTTAGCTTGTTGAACATTTGCGCCAGCTGCTCTTAAGTCTTGTTCGGCAGCAACTATATCTGGCCGCCTCGAGAGAATTTCTGCTGGAATACCGACTGGGATAGTCGAAGGCATAGAGGGTAGTTTACTTGGAACTTCAAGTTGATTTGATGGAACTTTTCCAAGCAAGACCTCTAGTTGGCGAGTGGCTTGATTGGCTGAAGTAATCCGCTCCGCAACATTAGCTTTAGCTGCAGCCAGACTTGCTGCAGCCAATCGGAGATCAAGCGATGAACGTACGCCTTGCTCAAAGCGTGCTCGGATACGTTCTACGGTAGTCTCATAAGTGTTTACGGTGGAATTTGCTAAGAGTAACTGTTGGCGCGATTCGATTGATAGCATCCATGCCTTGGCGAGTTGTCCGGCGAGCGAATGTCTTGAACCGGCGAAATCTGCTGCTTGGCTAAGGGCGTTGGCTCTGGCGGCTCTTTTACCAGCTCGAACGCGACCCCAAAGGTCAAGTTCCCATTGTGCCCCTAGGGTAAGGTTGTGTCGTTGGCTATTAAATTTGGCGGGTATGTTTGGTAGTCGCACACCAAATTGTGCCATGTTCATCTGGCTTGTTGAGAGTCCGCTTGAGAGTCCGATCTGCGGGAACAGTTCTGCTTCTGAAATTCTAGCTTGTGACCATGCAGCTTGTAGCCGAGTGCCGGCTGCCTGCAAATTTGGGTTTGATTCGAGGGCTTCACCAATTGCTTGATTTAATTGCGCATCGCGAAAATTCTGCCACCAGAAAGTTGGATGTTTTCCCAATGTATCGCTTTCGTAACTCCAAGCTTCAGGGATATCAGAAATGACACGTTTAAGCGCATCATCTGTAGTGGTGGTGCAACCAGTAATCAGTAGAGCTGCAATAAATATGGTAGATATGCGATACAACTTATTTATCTTTTTTTAGTGTTTGGAGTTTTGGAAACCTTTGCTCGGAACCCTCCGGCCGTAAAATCAATCAATCTTTGTACAGTGATTTCTAGTTCTGAGTCGTTTGCATTTGTTTTAGTGAAATCTGACAGGAGATCAGCATTGCAAAGGGTGTGTGCCATAGCGCCAGCCATGAAGTGGGATCGCCAATCTATCTCTGTTTTTTCCAAATTAGGCAATGCTTCATCAAATGCTTTGCTAAATTGAATGATTACTTCGGTTAGTTCGCTCAGCATGAATTTCTGTAGCTCTTTATTTCTGTCAAAAACAACCCGACCAATTAGACGTGTGAAAGATATGCCAGCCTTCGGATTTGCTTGAGCTCGGAAGATTGGAAAAAAAAGCGACTCCAATACTGCTTCAAGTTTTAATTTATTTTTTCCAGCTTTATTTCTGGCGTTTTCGAGCATGTTTAATCGTTCTTTGTTGATTGGCCTAAATCGACGAGAGACTACTTTATGCAAAAGAGCTTGCTTAGATCCAAAGTGATAATGAACTGCTGCCAAATTCACTTTTGCAATTTCAACAATATTACGAAGTGAGACAGCATCAAATCCCTTTTGAGCAAAGAGTTTTTCAGCTGCATCTAGGATCTTTGTTTTAGTGTCTACTTTTAGCATTAATTCAAACGATCGTTTAAAACATTAGTTTTAATAAAATCTAGACTAAATAAAATCAATTTTATTTTATAATAGTCAAATTTATAGCATAGTAGCTTGGCTCGGTTGTAGTATCTAGGCAGTGTTTTTTAGAAATGTATCTATCTAATAATTTTTTGTTATCATTTTTGTTTGCTTTTTTCTTGTCGTTTCACAGCGAGTTGATTTCTGAAGAACGGACAAGTGGCTTTCGACCATTATTTAATGGAACGGATTTTTCTGGTTGGGTTCCTGTTAATACTGCTCCATCGACTTGGGAAATTAAGGATAACATGTTGATTTGTTCCGGTAAGCCGATTGGTGAGTTGAGGACTGAACGCATGTACCAGAATTTTATCATGGAGGTGGAATGGAGGCATATGAAGCCTAAGGGTAACGCTGGTATCTTTGTTTGGGCAGATGATATTACTGCACGAGGTCAACCTTTTCATCGTGGAGTTGAAGTTCAGGTATTGGAAAATGCTTACGGTAATACTAGAGGATATACTACGCATGGAGATATTTTCCCGATCCACGGGGCGACTATGACGCCTGTTAATGGTCGAGGAGGTAGTCGTGCATTTCCTATGGAGAATCGTTCTCGCCCTTCACCTGATTGGAATCATTATCGAATCGTTTGTGATGATGGAACTATCTCCCTTGCTGTTAATGGGAAGGTAGTCACCAAGGGGAAGAATGCTAATCCGAGAAAAGGTTACATTTGTATCGAATCGGAGGGGGGAGTAGTTCATTACCGAAATATGAGAATTAAAGAATTACCATCCACACCTATAAAATCTGAACAGATTGCGATCGTGGATCGCGGATATCGCTGTCTATACAGCGGTGTAGATTTCTCAGGTTGGAAGGCTGCTAATGGTTGGCGTTCGCACGATTGGCAGTTTCGTTTTCATGGTAGTGCAGATGAGGCGGATACGTCGTTGGAGTCCAAGGAGTTGTTTGGCGATTATGGTTTTATTTTTGACGTTCGTGTTTCAGGTGAAACAAAGCCGTTGGCATTTCAGCTGCGCGGCAAAGATATTTCGGCCATTCAAGTGGCGCCAGATATGTACAAAGGTGATCTTGTATTGAAGGGTAGGAACTGGAATCGTTTCGAGGGTGAGCTGCGAGGTGATCAGCTCACCTTGAGTCTTAATGGCAGGAAGATATTGGATGGTAAAAAAATCGAGAGTCTGCCGGTTAAGGGGCCGATTCGTATTGTTCCTACCGGTCCGATATCAATGGCGAACGTTTACGTTCGATCCCTAGATAAGCGTTGATCCTTTGAAGGTATTCGTAAGTTTTAAGGACGCCAAGGTTGTGGGCCATTTGGTTTGGCTAGAAGAAATTTAGCATCTACTTTCTTGTACCATTCGTGAAGATCCATTTTCATCTGTTTTACGATTTTTGGATGGTGCTGGGCTAGGTCAGATCGTTCGTGGATGTCTGTTTCTAGATTGAAAAGATGTGTGCTTCCATCCTCGAATCGCTCAATCAGCTTCCATCTGCCAGATCGGATTACTCCTCCTGGAAAGCCGCCTTGATTACTATAGTGAGGGTAGTGCCAAAAAAGGTTTTTACGTTTCAGTATTCCGGTATTTTTCAGTATTGGAGTTAAGCTTACTCCGTCGAGATGTTGATTTGGTTTAGACGGCAGACCTGCAAGGTCGAGTAGTGTAGGATAAAAATCTGTGCTAATTACTGGTATGTCGCTAGATCTAGCAGGCTGTATAACGCCAGGCCAAGCAATCAAGAACGGTTCACGAATACCTCCCTCGTAAAGCCATCCTTTTCCTCCTCTTAGTGGGAGGTTGGATGTTGGGGATCCTTCGCTTGTAGAAAGGCCTCCGTTATCAGAGGTGAAACAAATGATTGTGTTCTTATCTATATTTAGTTCCTGCAATCTGTTTAAAATTTTACCAACTTGGTTGTCTACCGATTCAATCATTGCCGCGTAAGTTGCGTGCTTTTGTAAGATGCGCACTTTGCGTTCTTTTCCTCCTGAATGAACCTGTTCCTCAAGCTCAAACTCCTGTTGTCCATCGAGGCCAAGTCGTTTTATTTTATCTTGATATTTTTTAACCATCTCAGGAGGTGCCATTAATGGGGTGTGTACAGAGTAAAAAGATAGATATGCTAGAAATGGTTTGTCGCGGTTTGTTTCGATGAATTTAATTGTTTCGTCGCCAAGCCGAACTGTAAGGTGTTCTCCTTTTGGTCCATCCTTCAGTCGGGGATTAGCGTAAGGTGAGAAAAATTTCCCTGCCTTAAATGGCCCTCCAACACGCCAACCGCCTTTGTTAATATCAAATCCTTGATTTTCAGGCCAAAATTTTTCATTGGGTCCGAGATGCCATTTGCCTGCAAAAAAAGTCTTATATCCGCCCTCCTTAAAAGCCTCGGCGAGTGTAGTCTCTTTAAGGTCCATTCGATCATATAGTGGTGCAGGTAGAAATTTTCCGGATCTTCGACCGCTAAAGAAATTTGTTGCGTCAACTCGTGAAGGATATTTTCCTGTCATGATGCTGAAACGTGTAGGGCTACAGACCGGATTTGCTGCGTAACCGTTTGTGAATCGCATCCCAGAGCGGGCAAGCCTGTCAATATGGGGAGTTTCGTAAAATGATTTTGGATTGTTTGCTCCAATATCCATGTAGCCCATGTCGTCGACGAGAAAGAATAAGACGTTGGGCTTGGAAGTNTCTGCGGATATCAATGATGTTCTCAGAGCAATTAAACAGATGAAGAAAATTTTATACATTATTGATAAGAGTTTAATTNGGATTTGTAATCTGACTTTTGGTAAAGTGTTATTTTACCAAAAACTGACCTAATAAATCGTGTGCTGAAAAACCAAGCGAGTTAGCTTGGTAAAAGTAACGAGCGTATTTAATTATCTAGGCGCCAGGTGATTCGAGCTTTATCCAGATCATAAGTGGACATTTCCATCTTCACCTTATCTCCAACAGCTAGCCGAATCCAACGTCGCTTACGCATCTTGCCGGCGATATGTGCCAGCACCTCGTGATCATTCTCGAGTTTTACCCGAAACATTGTGCCAGGTAAAACTTGGCTGACCACACCTACTACTTCAATTGAATCACCGTTTTTTGACACTTGGTTCTCGATTATTCTTAAATTCTGCCAACTTAAGGCAGGGGGGGTGAGGTTGCCTCAATACCCCTGATTGGCAAGACAATTAAATAATCAGATACTATATGCCATGATTGGCTTGCTCTTTGTCTGCGGGTTTGTGCTTGGTCGTGAAGTAAAGGCAACTAGTGACGAAACAAATTAGTCCCAAACCACATAGTAGCCAAGTGAAGCTCCGAAGGAATTCGAAATAATTAAGCTCACTCTGACCTAGATCTTTGTAAAGCTGGACGGAGATTGATCCGGTGTAGCCAATAGCATCATGCAAATAGATGGCAAAAACCGCTGTTCCTGCAACTTTGGTTGATGCCATAACACGTTCAAACAGAACCGCGCCGTAAGGCACATAAGCTAGATAAGCACCAGTCCCTATCAAAATCATCCACCACAAACCGGATATCACTTTAAAATCGTGTAATAGTGTTGCTGTGCCCATTATTATGATTCCAGTTAACATCACTCCAAATACTGCAATTAGGCCAAACCGGTGATCTCGGAATAGGTTCAGGCAGGCCAGTGCCATCATTACACCAAAAGCCACCGGCCAGTCTGCTTGAAGGAAAAGTTTTGGACTAGTTTCGTATCCTTCATTCATTGCCATAAAAATTTCTGGTGTGTAGTTATCTCGAAAATCCCGATAAGCGGTAAGAAAGAAGTACACTAACAGTAACATTAACATTGCCGGTAGAAAGGTGCGGAAAAATGCCCAACGCTGAGATGAGTTCATAACACTCCGTTTGCTTCGAGCTGCTATATCTTCAGTGCTAGGTTGAGGTAACTGATTTAACAGCCAAACTGCTGCTATAAAAAGAGGTAGAAAAAAGAGACCGGCAACCATTGGCATCCAAAACTGATCTATACCTTGATCCATTAGCCATTGGCCAAAGGCTTTTACCGAACTGCTTGATACGATATATGAACAACTTAATCCGGCGAACATTACCTCTGATGCTCTACGGCCCTCGAGATAGCGTGATACCGAGCCCCATACCATACCCAGTGGAATACCATTCAGAAAAATGGCTATAACCTTAAATTGTTCTGGTAATAGGCCGAACAATAATAATGCAAATTCAGCAAAAACAATTAGCCCTACAAGAAATCTTGCCAAGTTAGATCTTTGAATTTCAGTGCAAACTTTAATGCCAGCATATTTAGAAAGTGCGTATCCGATAATTTGGCTGATTAGCAGCACAGTTTTAAGGTTTACATCTGTGCCAAAAAACATAAGCCCTTCATACTTTGCAGCTGCAAAAGGTTTACGAAATGCATACATGCAAAAATAGGTAGCGAAGGCAGCTAAAGCAGCATAAGCCACAAATAGAGTGCTCGGAGCGCTTATAAGCCAACTTCGTATTGATTTACTTGTGGATCTTTTTTGTTCTTTATCCATTTTTTGAAGTAGTTAGTTATAAATAATAAACACCAAAATGTATTATAATTTATTTATAGATTTTAAGGCACAAGCAAATTTGTCGAAAAATTCTTCCATTTCTTTTATACCGTGAGAAAGAGATAAATACATCTTAGTTCCCATTGGGTTCAAGAAGACGCCTTCTTTTATAAGTTGTTGCATTAATTGATGTCCTTTTTTTCGGTTTGCAACGGCCCAGTCTCGACTATTATTAACGGGTTTGTCTGTGAAAACAACTTGCGCCAATGGACCATCCCCGAGAACTTGGAACGGTTCATCTTCGCTGGCCAGAATTTCAGTTATTTGTTCTCTAAAGTCTCCGCCAAGCCGATGTAATTGTTCATAACTTTGTTGTTCGCTCAGAATATTAATAGTGGCAATTGCTGCAGCACAGGAAACAGGATTGCCTCCTGTTGTTGACGCAGACCACGTATAATTTAATTTAGAATATCGATTTTCATTTACGCCATCCATTATTTCTTCACTGCCCCCAAATGCACCTATAGGAAATCCGCCGCCCAATGCTTTTCCATAGGCAACTAAATCGGGTTTGACTCCATAATATTCTTGAGCGCCTCCAAGTGCTAAACGAAATCCTGTTACAACTTCATCAAAGATTAAAATCACACCAGAATCTTGAGTGATTTGGCGTAACCCTGATAAAAATCCATCAACAGGTTTTAAACATCTATGTAATGGTTCCACAATTACTGCAGCTAAATCTGATGCGTTTTCTTTGATTATTGATCGAGTAGATTCGAGATCATTGAATGGAGCAACAACAACGTTTTCTTTGGTCCATGGAGCTCCTGTCCCTGATGAATTTGCTTTAGCTGATGATCTGTCGTTCAGTGCTACCATACTCGCAATTCCTTCGGGATGTTGTCCATGGTAGGCACCCTCAAATTTTAGAATTTTATTTTTTCCAGTGATGCTTCTAGCCAATCTTAAACATAGCATGGTTGCTTCTGTTCCGCTGGCAACGAATCTAATTTTTTCAACACAGGGGCTAATGGATGCAATTTTTTCTCCTAGTTCGACCATTTGGGTGTTAAGGGCCGCGAAATTTGTTCCACTCTTTGCGGCGTTAAATGCTGCTTCACGAATAACTGGATTTGCATGTCCAATTAAAACAGAGCCCCATGCCATGGTCATATCAATATAGGCTTTGCCATTAGAATCCTTAATTCTTGCGCCATCACCACTTTGAATTATAGGGACAGAAGATTGGTCGATTATGCCAAATTCGCCATTTGATAACCCGGGGAATAAACTTTTTGCGCGTTGAATCATTTTATTATTAGTTAAGTATTTTTGACCTTTTAGGATCATACGGTGCCGTGAGTATAGCATCAGCTGAATGTTCACAGCCGTTAGTCAATATATTGAACTCCATATTTTTGATTTTTTCAGCTGTAATGATTCCATCATTTAAAGAATTAATATAACCCATTGCAATTGAGGTGTTCAAAGTATGACTAAATGCACCAGAAGTCGTGTAGCCTACTACAGCTCCATTACAAATGATTGGCTCATTCCCCCAAAGGCATACTTCTTTGTTTTTCATTACTAATGAAACCAATCTTTTGGTTATACCGTTTTTTTTCTGTTTCAGAAGAGCATCTTTGCCTCGAAAGTCTTTATTCCAATAAATTGCAAAAGACAGGCCAGCTTCGAGTGGGGTTTCATCTGTAGACAATTCATGGCCCCAAGCTCGATACCCTTTTTCAATCCTCATGGTATTTATTGCATAATGTCCCGCATCTTTCATTTTCCAACTATTACCGGCTTTGAAAATTATTTCGTACAACTCTAATAGCTTATTCCATGGAGCATGTAGCTCCCAACCTAATTCTCCGACATAGGTTAATCGTTGGGCTAAAACTGGAATATTATTGATCAAGATTTCTTGAGATGTTCCAAACGGAAATGATTGCGATTCGAAATCTGTATTTGTTATGGATTGCATAACCTTTCTAGAATTAGGGCCCATAACTGAAATTACTCCGAATTCTTCTGTTATATCCCTTAATTTTACATCGTATTCTCCGGTTAAGTGCCTGCTGATCCAGTCGAAATCTTTAATTCTTTGGTTTGTTGAACTTACAAGATAAAAACTATTATGTGACTTTCTAGTTATAGTTAAATCTGATTCAAAAGTACCTCTATCATTAAACATACCAGTGTAAACTAGGCCTCCAATTGGCACGTCAATATTGTTTCCACAGTGTTTCTGTAGGAAGCTTAGAGATTCTGGTCCGTCCAATGAGAACTTAGAAAAAGTAGACTGATCAAAAATCGCAACAGAATTTCGACATGCTTCAACTTCCTTATTCACAATTGGAGACCAATTTTGTTTTTCGAAAGAATAATCTACTATTGGATCACTAGCTTTCGAAGCAAACCAATTAGCTCTCTCCCAGCAAGCGGAGACCCCAAAACAAGCGTTTTTTTCTTTTAGTCGTTCAAATAATGGAGTGTGCCTAATATCACGAGATGTTTCCATTTCTCGATTTGGCCAGGCCATCTGATAATGTAGCCCCAAGACTTCCACTACTCGTCCGGATAAATAATTTGTGTCATTTTGGATTTTTGAAAACCGGCGAATATCCACAGACCATAGGTCCATAGTTGGATAACCTGCTTCCAGCCAATCGGCAGTATATTTTCCAGCTCCTCCTGCGCTTGCAATACCTACAGAATTAAAGCCGGCAAGAACAAATAAGCCATCTGTATTGGGTGGCACGCCCATTATAAAATTATTATCAGGAGTAAAGCTCTCTGGGCCG
>NYWG01000081.1 GCA_002684915.1 Verrucomicrobiales bacterium | reverse complement strand
CCTATATTTAAATTACTGAATGAGGTCAACATAAAAGTTAGCCTTGGCTAACTTTTATAGGCCAGCTCTGCGCTTTTGTTGGAGATTGTTTTTTTGGATTCGGGTTTGACTGTCGGGTAAGGGTTGTTTACCCATCGCTGTCGTAATTTTTATGAAGACACTATTTTTGTCAGGTGTTTGTATTTCGCTTTTTTTGATAAGCACGGTTGTTTCTGCCAATGCTGCCGATTGGTTTCGGTGGAGAGGTCCGAATGTTAATGGCATTTCCAATGAAACTGATTGGGATGCCAAATGGTCTGATGATGGCCCCAAGCGTTTGTGGAAAGCCAAGATTGGAACGGGGTTTTCCTCTATTACAGTTGCAGCTGGTCGTGCGTATTCAATGGGCAACTCAGGTCGAGGGCGCGGTACCGAAAAAGATACAATTTTTTGTTTCGATGCTTTGACAGGAAAAAATCTATGGTCTTACAGTTATGATTCAAAGTTAGACCCAAAATATTATGACGGCGGCACCAGCGCTACTCCGACTATTGATGGTAACCACGTATACACTCTTAGTAAGGATGGCTTACTAATTTGTTTTGAAGCTTCCAATGGAAAAGTTGTTTGGCAGAAGAATGTTGGCCAAGCTATTAAATCTAAGCGCCCGATGTGGGGCTATGCCAGTTCCCCATTAATCATCGATAATTTCCTTTATATAAATGTGGGGACTCATGGCACTTGCTTAGATAAAAATACCGGTGAAGTAATTTGGGAAACTGGAACGGCAGCCTCTGGTTATTCCTCTTTTGTTCCATATATCAGGGGAGGCAAGGATGAATTAGTTTTATTTGCAGCCGATGAAGTCGTTGGAGTTAATCCTAAAGACGGAAAAAAACAGTGGGGATATCCATGGAAAACTAAATACGGCGTTAATTCCGCTGATCCTATCTTGATTGGAGATAAGGTATTTATTTCATCCGGATATGATCGAGGATGTGCGCTTCTAAAGGTTGATGGAGATAAGGTTACAAAGATCTGGGAGAATAAAAATATGTGTAACCATTTTAATGCATGCGTTCTGATTGATGGTCACCTATATGGATTTAGTGGAAACACAGGCAGAGGAGTGCTGCGCTGCTTAGAAATGGCTACTGGTAAAATTAAGTGGGAGGAAAAAAGCTTTGGGGGCTTTGGAGCGTTGCAGGCGATTGGTAAAAAACTATTGATCATAAGCAATCAGGGAGAATTGGTGGTGGCTGATGCTAGCCACGAAACTTTTAATGAAATTTCACGCGCTCAAGTAACGGGTCCTAAATGTTGGACAACCCCGGTGTTTTCCAATGGGCGTGTTTATTGTCGCAACTCGCGTGGAGACTTGGTCTGTCTGGATCTCGGAGCCAAGTAATCGCCTTTTACTCAACAGTTTCCCAGCGTCCGGATCGGGCTGACCGCGCAGTTGCATCAGTGAATAGTTGTACGCGCCATCCGTCTTTTAAGTCTGGATGATTAGAGGCTTGTCCGCGGTGTGCTTGTCTTAAGCTTGGGAAGACGAAGTTTTTAAATCTATTTCCAACGCCATTGTCCGGTTTGCAATCGATAATTTCTACAGGTTTATCTGGCCTAGCTAAGGTTATATTTCCACTTAATCGGTCGATGCCTAGAGATGCTTTCGTTCCGTGTAATTCCAATTCTGGAGCAATTCCTTTACGAATAAACGGGGCATGAGACAAGATGAGTGTTCCAACGGATTCGTCATCGAATTCCCATGCCACACTTGCATAGTCAACCGTTGTCCCCTTGCGTTTGATAGAGTTTTCTTTTGCGCCTGCCTGCCCGAATTTAATTGCTTCTGTCAAGTTGACTCCCCCTAGGTCTGGCTTGGCTGGTGAGATCGTGTTGGCGTGCGCTTGAACACGAACAGCTTCCTTGTCGAGCATCCAGCGCAGGGTGTCGTATGCATGGGATCCCACATCTGCAATACTTCCAGCGGCGGAGAGTGATTCATCATCTCGCCAAGTTAGTGGCATATCTATTGGCCGTGGGTTGTGCCACCGATAAATTACACCCCGAATGTCTCCAAGTTGCCCTGAATCCAGTACTTCTTTTCCCTTCACAAACGGATCTGAAAAGCGTGTCCAAAATGGCACGTAATGTAGCAATCCTGCACTTCGATAGGCAGACCACATTTCGTAGGCTTGATCTGCGTTAATGCCTACTGGTTTTTCGCATAGCAAATGTTTTCCTGATTCAGCACAAGCCATTACCGCTTCGTGATGAAGTGCATCTGGCGTGGCAACGATTATAAAATTAACTTCAGGATGCTGAACAATGTCTTTCCAATCTTTGCTAATGAGAGTGGCTCCATCCTCGTCGGCTGCAAGTTCAAGCAGTTCGCGTCGTCGAGCGCACAATGCCACAATATTAGCATCTCCTGATTCGCGTATCTCTGCTCGATAGGGAGCGCCGATATAACCGGTTGCTCCAATCACGCCGACGTTAAACTGTAGCTCTTGAGAGTTGGACTCGTTATCTGGGGTCACGCGAAGGTTAATAGCCTTGAGGCTTGAGGGGTTCAATCACAAATTGTGGCGAAAGGCTTCAATTATTGCAGCATTGTCTGATTCTCCAAATCCAAGAGATTGAGCTTCTTCAAGTAGCGACTGATGAGCATTAGTTAACGGAGTGCGAGCTCCTGCTTTATCAGCTAAGCGTCTTATAACTCGAACATCTTTCAAGTGCTGCGCAAGCTTTGCTTGCGGCGGTGTATATATGCCTTCCGCCATTTTGTTTCCCTTAGCCTCCATTGCTATTGAGCTGGCTGGGGTTTCTCGAAGAATAGTTAAAGCTTCGGAGGCATTAAAACCAAGCGCTTCGGCTAAAGCGAGGCCTTCGGCTAGTCCAGCACGGTTTAGGCCGAGTATGAGATTGTGGACTAGCTTAAATCGTGATGCGGAGCCTACAGGGCCTACATGAAATTGTTTTGATGCAAGAGCATTCAATAAGTCTTGGTAACAGTGAATGAGTTTCTTATTTCCTCCCAAGAATAAAGTCGCTTTTCCATTTTTTGCTAATTTGCTGGAGCCTGCAACATTTGCTTCAATATAGTTGGCATCTAGCTCTTTTAGATTTTTACCAATGGCTTCCATGTCTTCCGGATTCCCAGTTGTGGTGTCGACGAAGCAATGCCGATCTGTGATCGCACTTTTGACTAAGTCAATGACACTGACAACGACTTCACTTGTTGGCAATGACAGTAGTACGGTTTCACATTGCTCCACTAACTCCGTTGCATGATTACACATAGTTAGGGCATCAGTATCCGTTGCTGAGGGATCATGCCCAATAACTTCCCATTCTTGTTGAGCCAAGCGATTAGCCAGTGCTCCCCCAAGCAGGCCTACCCCAATGATACCAACCTTTTTTGTCATGATTTTATTATTGGACTAGTCCTTAATCTTGCCTTCAACCCCTTTGGGCATAAGAAGGATTCCAATAGCTCCGCAAAGGTATATCATACTAGTGATGCGTCCAATTTCCCGAAAATCATTGTCAAAGTAGGCGATTAATCCAGCGGTTATAAAAACGGTTATTGCTGTAATGATTCTGCCGAAATTAAAGCAGACGCCAGCTCCCACCGAACGGATTCTTGTAACAAAAAGTTCTGGAAGGAAAAGCGGTAGCCACCCAAAAAAGATCCCACTGAAAAAGCCGAGCACAGCCGTCCAAATTAAAAACATCGACGGTTCTTTTGGGCTGGATAACCAAAACATGCATTGCGCACTTGCAAGGCAAATTAGACTATTTAAAAAGTAACTGCGGCGTCTTCCAATAAGGCTAGCTATCCAGCCACCGAGAAAACTTCCAGCTATCCCAGGCAATGATCTCCACATGATCACTTGGGCTTTTAGGCCGTCTGACCCTACATCTTCGGCCCATTTCACCGCCCAGTTGGAGCTCCCCCACGACCCGAAGAGCGGCACAGTAGCCAGTAGAATCCCTACTAATGTAACGGGAAGCATTCCGGAGAAGAAAATATCTGCTGTTCCCACTTGAGATTGTTTGCGTTCCGAATCGGTATTGTTTTTTTGGACAAGCCACCGGGGAGATTCTGGGACGATAAGAGGGACTAGTATTCCTAGTATAATTGGGGATCCCCCCATCAACATTACCCAGCGCCAGTCATCTATCGAGACTTCTCGAACATATTTTCCAATACTACCTACTACAAAAATTCCTACGTTTGCCGCAGCCCCGATTATTCCGGCAAGTAATGGCCTGGAGACGTTTGACCATGCTTCGCTCATTAAAGCAACTCCGTTGGGCCACATGCCCCCTACTCCCATGCATACAATGAAGCGAGCCAGTAAAAGCTGCCATGGTGATTGAGTAAAGTAGGCTAACAAAGACATTCCGGAGTAGCAACAGATCGCAGCCATCATGCCTTTGACTCTGCCACATCGATCGCCCAGCCTCCCGAACAGCAGTCCTCCTGCAGCCCCTCCAAACAGTAGTGCACAAACGTAATAGCCGAACCATTTGCTGCTAGCGGCGCTAAGGCGTTTATCCGCGATAGTTTTAGCCATTGATTCAATATCGTTCTCTGTTGACGGTTCTTGCTGTAATTGTAGTTTGGCGGTCTTTCGGTCGGTTGAAGTTACTTCGTATTCTCCAGTGTTCTGTAGAAGGTCTTTTGCTGCTGAACCCATGGCCAATGAGGTGATTCCCAGATGCATTCCCGCAAAGAACCAGCCTAGAAATGCGGTGGCTACTATCAGGTAGCGCCCGGCTTTTGTTAGGCTACGAGTGGAATTTGAGCTTTGGTTTGACACAGTTTATTTAATACTTGAGGAGGGGGGATAATGCGCTCGTCTGCGAAATGGTGCAATAAATTGGTTTGGCCCGTTGCTTATAGCATGAGACATTTGCTGCCCCTAATATTTTATATAGTTATTATGATTCGCCTCGCTCTAATAAGCTCATCGGAAACGGCGAAGATTTATGATGGTCTTAGTACCCGGCTACATCGTGCGACTTGGGCTGTATTTGCGCCAATTGATTCCGGGGACTTAAGTCAATCACTTGGCTCATTAGCTAAAGTTACATCAACAGAAGATTTATTTTCCCAGGAAGCTGCTGCGTTTGATGCTGTTGTTATTGATGCTGATTCTGTCATCGCTGAGAGCATAGCTAAAAAAGCCTTGGTTCTTGGTAAGCCGGTGCTCGTTGGGGCGCTTGGTAAATGGGCTGCCACAATTGGTGAAGTGAATGGACTTTTGATGCCGGCACATCCTTGGAGATTTATCCCGTCGGTTCAGGCGGTTAGGCGAAGCGTTGATGATAGAAAGCTAGGTGAACCGGGCTTGCTTCGAATTCATCGCTGGTTACCAGCCAGTCCGATTAAACCCCCGATGTCAGAACGCCTTATGCCTGATGTAGATCTTGCTTGTTGGCTCTTTGGCGAGACCCCCGAGTCCGTTTGGTCATTACAATCTGCTACGAATGAGGACTACATCCAGTTTCATCTTGGTTTTACTCATGGAGGGATGGCGGTCATTGACCTTTCTTCTTCGCTGCCGAGTGGTGGAGATTATTATTCATTAACGATGATTGGAGGAACAGGGGCCGCTTATGCGGATGACCATCATAATATGAATCTACTTTACAATGGGGGCCATCCAAATGCGATTCGCACAAATCAAGGTCACGCTGAACTAGTTCAGCAGTTGCAGGAGTTTGTTGATGTCATTGATGGAAAGTGTGAACAGAGCATCTTTTTGGCTGATACTTTACGTGCTGCTCAAGTGGTTGAGCAGGTTTTGGAGTCTGCTAATGCTCGCGAAGTAGTTAAGAGGGAGTAGAGCAAATAACGATGGGCAGATCAAAAATTTTACGGTGCGGTGTATTTAGTGTGGTGAAGCATGACTATTTGCCGAGAGCCGTGGCTGCTCATTCACGATTTAAATTGGTTGTGGTTGCTGATGATGCTGATCAACCAGATTGGGTACATGAACGCAACCAGTTATTTGCCGATGAATTTAGTGTTCCGTACTTAAAAAATGTGGCTAAAGCAATTGCCGAATATGACTTGGATCTAGTTGCTGTCAGCTCTCAAGCAGACCGGCACTGTGATCTTGCGGTTCGCGCAGCTGACAAAGGGCTTCACGTAATAGCCGACAAACCGATGTCCACACGCCTTTCAGAATGCGACAGGCTTGTTGCTGCCGTTCGCAGGAACGATATCAAATTTTTGCTATGGAATCGCAATTATTTGCCGTCAGTTATTCAGGCAAAAGAAGCTATTGATTCCGGAGCGATAGGAGAGTTGCAGGCGATTCATGTAGATTTTTATTTTTCAAAGGACGCNGGCCCTGCCAAAGGAACACGGCAGGCTAACGATCCTCCAATAGACTGGNTAAAGCGCCAGATTGAGGCGCATGCAGATGGNTCTGATGGAGGTGTAGGCATTGAGCCAATGGGGGAGTTGCAGATCGAAGGTATATATCCTCTTGGTTATATTTACCTTTTGACTGGTGAAAATGTTCATAGAGTTTTTGCTCGAACAACAAGCCATTTTCATCAGGCTAACGTTGATAATAATGTTGACGATTTAGCCACTGTCTCATTGGAGATTGGCAAAGGGATTGTTGGTTCTTTATGTATTGGGAGAATTGGAGCGGCTAGTCATCCGGATATTGGTGAAATTAAGATTCACGCAATTGGCTCAAAAGGTGGCCTGGTAATTACTGAGGCTCGCCCTGAGGTTAGTATCTATTATCGTGATCAACCGTCTTCAGAGTTTAAGAATGAGCGGATTGCCAATGAGAATGATTTTTTATTGATGGACGATTTTGCTCGTTCAATTGATACGGGTAGTGAGCCAATCTTAAATGCTCAAAATGGGAGAGATATCGCTGCTACTATTTTTGCTTCTTTAGAATCGTGTAAGATTGGGGCTCCTGTGGAGGTTATTTGCTAACATGACACCGATTGAATTAAAAAATGCACTTCATGATGGTAGACTGGTATTGGGAACTTTGATTGTTTCCCCATCACCATTTTGGCCAAAAATTATTGGGGATTGCGGGCTTGATTTTGTTTTCATCGATACGGAGCATATAGCACTTGATCGAAGCCAAGTCTCTTGGATGTGTCGCACTTATAAAGCAATGGGGCTACCTCCGCTTGTGCGGACGGTTTCTCCATCCCCTTATGAGGCAACAATGGTGCTTGATGATGGCGCTGCCGGAGTGGTGGCCCCTTACGTCGAAGAGGTTGATCAAGCAAGGAAGCTTCGGGGGGCCTCCAAGCTTCGACCTTTGAAAGGAAAGCGTCTTGATGAAGCCCTTAATGGACAACTTCCGGACCAGCTTGCCGACTATATATTAGGCTTCAACGAAAATAATCTGCTTATAGTAAATATTGAAAGTGCTCCAGCTGTTGAGAATCTCGATCGCATTCTAGATGTTCCCGGCATTGATTCTATACTTATAGGTCCTCACGACTTATCAACCAACTTAGGATTACCAGAAAACTATGATGATCCAGAATTCCTTAAGAAGGTTGAAACAATTTTCACTAAGGCTCGGGCTAAAGGTGTTGGTGCAGGAATTCACGCTTGGGGAAATATATCTAGTCAAACTCGGTTTGTAGACATGGGAGCTAATCTTATTATTCACAAGGCAGATGCAATCTTTTTCAAGGAAGGTATTCGTAATGAGTTGGCAGAAATACGCGAATCCCTTGGGATGAAGCCTGTTGGAAAAATGGCCGGAGAGGTTAATATATAAAAGATGAGCCGCATCTTCCAATTGGTTGTCTTTACGCTGGTTATTATTTCACTTGAACAAGCGCGAGGTTACGAGGGCAAGCCGATGAATGTACTTTTCATTGCGGTTGATGATCTTCGTCCCGATTTGGGTTGTTATGGGGTTGGCTACGTTCCATCACCAAGTATAGACCGCCTGGCCAGACGAGGAATGGTTTTTCAAAATCATTTTGTTCAAGTTCCGACATGTGGGGCGTCGCGTTATGCTATGCTTACTGGCAGGAGCCCGGCAGTGACAGGTTTTACCCGAGGAAATAATGGATTTTACTCTGGCAGCAGTGCTCTATCAGCTGAGATATTACCGGGTGCTCAAACTATACCAGAGTTGTTTAAGCGAAGCGGTTATAACACGATTTTGATTGGGAAAATTTCGCATACTGCGGATGGACGTGTTTATGCGTACAATGGTACTGGAGATGGACGAGATGAAGTTCCGAATGCATGGACTGAGATGTCAACGCCCTATGGTTCATGGAAAAGGGGTTGGGGTGTTTTTTTTGCATACGCCAATGGCGTACATCGCGAGGATGGAAATGGCGCGAAGGATCTCGTCGATTTTACTGTCGAGAAAGATAAGGATCTGCCGGATGGCCAGATGGCTGATCATGCCGTTTCTCGTTTGCGCCAGATGGCGGGTCAGGACAAACCCTTTTTTATGGGGCTTGGTTTTTTTAAGCCTCATTTGCCCTTTGTTGCCCCTAAGAAGGATTGGGATGCCTTAAAAAAGGCTGTGATACCGCCTCCGCCTTATCCTAAAAAAATTAATTCTCACTACTGGCATGACAGTGGAGAGTTTTATAAATATAAATTTCCTTATCCAAAACGACCACTTTCGTCTGAGAATGTTACTAATGTTAGACGCTCCTATTTGGCGTGTGTTCGCTATACGGATCGACAGGTTGGCAAGGTGTTAGACGTCCTTGATGAGACAGGCCTCAGTGACAACACAATTATTGTACTTTGGGGGGACCATGGCTGGAATCTTGGAGATTCAGACTTATGGGCCAAGCATACTCTGTTTGAGCGAGCAGTCCGCAGTCCGCTTATTATCAGTATTCCGGGCATGAAACATGCAGGTTCAAGCTGTGATTCCCTTGTTGAGTCTCTGGACTTGTTCCCAACACTCATTGATTTGGCTAAACCGAGTTTCACTCGAATTCAGCATAGTCTTGATGGAAATAGTCTAGCTGAGATTCTTTCAAATCCAAAAGCGACTGTAAGAGACGCAGCCTTAAGTTACTGGCGGGATGGGATTACCGTTCGAACTAAAACTCACCGGTTAATCGTGACTAGCAGGGATGGACAATTTAAGAATGAGGAATTATACGATGAATCCACAAACTTTGATCCTGTCCAAAATAAGGCATCTACGGAGCCTGATATGGTAAATAAACTAAAAACTTACCTTCCGGATTGATTATAAAATAAAAGGCAAAACTCTTTTTAAGAAACAAGAGTCCCTACAGCTCCTCCTAGAATGACCTTGCGAAAATTGTGTTTTTTAAAAAGATCAAAAACAATGATCGGCATCCCGTTATCCATACATAGTGAGAAAGCGGTTGAATCCATAACCTTTAGCTGTTTTTGAAGCGCATCAAGATAGCTTATTTTAGTAAATCGCTTGGCTTTTGGATTTTTCATTGGGTCACTGTCATAAATACCATCAACTTTCGTTGCTTTAAGTATGACCTCGGCTGCTATTTCGTTGGCTCGCAGGGCGGCTGCAGTATCGGTAGAGCAGTAAGGATTGCCGGTTCCTCCCCCAAAAATTACAACTCGTTTTTTTTCTAGATGTCGTACGGCACGCCGGCGAATGAAAGGCTCAGCTACCTGTGACATTGTTATAGCTGATTGCACTCGGGTTGGAACGCCCTGTTTCTCCAAGGCGTCCTGTAATGCCATGGAGTTGATGACGGTGGCTAGCATTCCCATATGATCTCCAGTTACTCGCTCGATTCCTTTTTCGCTTCCTTGTAAGCCTCGAAAAATATTTCCCCCACCAACGACAACACCAATCTGAACGCCTAGACTAGCAACCTCACGCACCTGTGCGGCAACATCATGGACGGATTCGGGGCAGATGCCACCGGTTTTACCTCCGAGGACTTCTCCGCTGATTTTCAGCAGGACACGTCGGAACTTTGGTTTTCGCCTGCTAGTACTTGAGGAGGCTTTCTTTTTTGCTGGCATCTGGTTTTGTCCTTACGGCTTTGTTTAAAGTGTTCGTAAGCTGGGTTTGTTGTGTATCAGGTTGGCCCATATGTAGTCAATTGTATGCTTTGTTTTTCTGACTTATCCCGACTCTTCTGGACTCGGAAAGACATCGTCGGTTTAATGAGCCCGTGCATTTGGAAAAACTCACCATTGTTGGGGCCGGACTCATTGGTGGCTCACTGGGCTTATCAGCACAAAAGCGTGGATTAGCTAAGCAAGTGGCCGCCTTAGTCCGTCGAGCTCAAAGCGTTGCGGAGTGCCAATCACTTGGAATAGCCCATAATGTGACGATTGAGGCTGCTGAGGCCATTGCCGATGCTGATCTAATAGTTATTTGTACGCCGGTGGCTAGTATGGTCGATTTAGTTAAGTCTTGGCTGCCTATTATAAAAAGTGGGGCAGTAGTAACTGATGTAGGGAGCACAAAAAAGCAGTTGGTCAATGAGTTGACGCCAATTATTGCAAAAACAGGGGCTCACTTTGTCGGAAGCCATCCGATGGCCGGCAGTGCTAAGACAGGGCCAAGTGCGGCGCGAGCAGATTTATTTGAAGGGGCCGTCTGTGTTGTAACTCCTGGGAAGGATACTGATTCTAATGCTATTCAGTTGGTTAATCAGTTTTGGGAAGGCCTTGGTTCCCAGTCGATTGTAACGTCTGTGGAGGAGCATGATCAGTTGGTCGCACGATGCAGTCAGTTACCGCATTTATTATCCTCAGTCTTGGCAAAGGTGGTGCTTTCTCCTCGTCATGTTGAATTGCAGCGCCAACTTTGCGCTACAGGTTTTAGAGATATGTCACGATTAGCTTCTGGTTCGCCTGTGATGTGGCGGGATATTGTTACTTCAAATCGTGAGGCCATTCTAGGTGCTATTGATGAATTTACTGAAGAGCTTGAACAGCTGCGGGGAATGATTACAGCCGATTCAAAGGCGGATATTAAAAGTTGGCTAATCGAGGCGAAGCAAGTGAGAGATGAGTGGCGGAGTCCGGACACAGATTAAGATGTCGCTACCCGAAATCATAGAGATCGTTCCCCTAAAGTCTTCACCGGAAATGGAGATAACGGTGCCTGGATCAAAGAGTATTACTAATAGATCCCTTATCCTTGCTGCTTTGTCCAATGGGGAAGTAATACTAGAAAATGCTCTATGGAGTGAGGATACGCAGGTTATGGTAGGTGCGCTGCAGTTGTTAGGGTATAAGATTGAGGTGAGCGTAGACTCTGGGGAATCGGGCAACCGTAATTTGATTATCGAAGGGCGTGGAGGATCAATCCCGAAAGGGGGAACCCCAGAAGATCCCATGGAACTCTTCGTAGGAAATGCAGGAACAGCAGCTCGTTTTCTCACTGCATTTCTATGCCTTGGTAAAGGATCTTATCGCCTAAGCGGAGTTTCGCGAATGCATGAACGCCCGCAAGCTTCCCTACTACAGGCACTACGTGATCTAGGGTATCGTATAGATTCTGAAAATAATAAATTGCCAGTAACGGTCCATGCGGGAGGGCCAATCTCAGGAAGTTGCCGGGTAAGCATTGAGGAGAGCTCTCAATTTGCATCTGCTTTACTTTTATTATCTAAGCTAGGCGGTTGGACAGTGGAAATTGATGGAGAGCTTGGCGCAAAGTCTCCATACGTAGCTATGACATCTAGCTTGATCGAACGATTTCCAATGGAAGGGGGGCGATTTGAAATTGAGCCGGATGCATCAAGTGGAAGTTATTTTTGGGCAGCAGGACATATTCTTTCGGTTGATAATAGTTTGCCGCTGAAGGTGGCCCGGTGGCCTAAGTCTGGCTGGCAAATTGATGCGGAATTTCCTAGTTTTCTTCCTTTGCCGAATAGTGTCTCTCGTCGTGATGACTTGGGCGATAGCATTATGACGTCCATCGTTATCTCTCCCTTGGCAGGCCATCAAACTCAGTTTGTAAAACTCGAAAGACTTCGCCTTCAGGAGTGCGAACGGGTTCAGGCCTTGCGGACAGAATTGACAAAGTGTGGGGCGATAGTCGAGGAAACTGGCGATACTCTTATAATTAATCCAGGAGAGCTTAAAGGTGCTGAGATCGAGACTTATGATGACCACAGAATTGCGATGTGCTTTGCTACTCTTGGATTGAAAGTCCCAGGCATACGAATAAAGAATCCACGATGCGTCCAAAAAACTTTTCCAACATTTTTTTACAAACTCGCTGCTCCAGTACCGCGAGGATTAGGTGCCACTCTACTTGATGGCAGGGGGAATAAGTTAGAAGCCGAACATTTGATTGAAGGCTAAAAGAAATTTTATGGGTAAACCAATTGTAATTACTTTAGATGGCACTAGTGCTAGCGGTAAAAGTACAAATGCAAAACGTGTTGCTAAAGCTCTAGGATATTCATATGTCGACACAGGTGCTATGTATCGGAGTCTAGCTTGGTACTGTCTCAATAAGGAAGTGGACATAGACGATGAGAAGGCTATCGCTTCGATGTGTCGAAGTTGGAAAACAGAGTTAAAAAATGAAGAAGGGCATATTAGATTGTATATTGACGGTTATTTTCCTTCTAAGGAAATTCGTACAGCTAAGACAAGTGCTGTAACGCCATTGGTTGCTGCGGTTCCTTCTGTTCGAAAATGGATGAAAGCCAAGCAGCGTGAATGCATTGAGTTTGGTAACCTTGTTATGGAGGGCAGAGACATAGGTTCAAACGTGTTTCCAGATTCCGATTTTAAATTCTATCTTGATGCCTCACTTGATGAGCGATTAAAGCGGCGAGTTGCAGATGGAGTGAATGAGAATTTAGCTGCTCGTGACAAACAGGATAGCCAGCGTTCTACTGCTCCGCTCGTGATTCCCCTTGGTGCTATAGTTATTAACAACTCTGATATGACTGCCGAAGAGACTAGTGCATTAATTATCAAAGAGGTTCGAACGAAACTGGGAGAGGCGTAATGACTCTGATTTATTGGTTGGCGTGGTCTGCATCAAAATGGATTTTTAAGAATCTGTTTCGGTGTCGTGTGTACAATCCGGAACGAGTTCCGGCTATGGGCTCTGTCATTTTAGCGGCTAACCATGAAAGTTATTTTGATCCTCCGTTTATTGGTAGTAGTCTATCTCGTCCAATCAACTATCTGGCCAGAGAAAATATTTTTGCACACTGGTTGTCGGGGCCTTTTTTTAGGAGATTAAACACTGTGCCTGTGGATCGGGATGGGGGAGGGGCAAAAGGGTTAAAAATCATTCTTGATCGCCTCCTTAACAATAACGGAATTATTATTTTTCCCGAAGGCACCAGAACTTTTGATGGTGAAATGCTTTCATCACAGGCTGGGATTGGATTGACGATCATTAAATCAGAGGCTCCGGTAGTTCCCGTACGTGTGTGGACGTATAAAGCATATAATAGAAATCAATCTTTCCCAAGGCCTCTCATGATATCGGTGAAATATGGAAAGCCCCTAGATATTGAGCATCTAAGAGCTAGGGCTAAGAAATGCCGACGCGGTGAGTTGCGTGAAATTTATCAAGAGGCTGCTGAGGCGACAATGTGTGCTATAAAAAAACTCCGACCAGTTAAAGACTGAAATTTAGTTGGTTTATGATTACTTTATACCTTCTAGACGTTCTTTCCATATGTCGTACAATTTGACGGTAGCTAATACATCCCTGATACAATATTCAGCTATTTCTTCATACCGTTCTTCTTCTACCATTTGCCCTACATCCATCCCTGTTACTCCGTGTGCTTTTGGAGATTCAATCCCAAATATCCGGCAATAAAAATCTAGGGTAAAGCGTCTGGCTGCTCCGTCTCTTCCGCTAACATTGTAAAATGTTAGTTGCTCTGCAAGATCGCAGTGCGGTTCTGTAGCGAAACGATAGCCCAGCCAGTTTTTTTTGGATATAGGCACATTCAGTTGTGCGGAACGTAGATAAAGAAAAGGAATATCAAATTGCCGCCCGTTGAAAGTCACTACCTTGTCGTAATGTTTTGCTGCTTCCCAGAATTGAGTAATTAATTCTGCTTCGTCCATAACAGGGATGAACTCTACACCTCCTACATTTCGTGAGTTGGATTCAAAGTCGTCGGCAATGAAAATTACCTGACCGCGAATTGTCTCAGCATTAATCATAGCCACGCAAACTATTCGTGCTGTGAATGGCCATAGATTCATCATGCGAGTGAGTTCTGCTCGCTTGTCTTCTTGTTCCTTTTCCGTTGGCAGCCTTTGTGCCGGGCGCATCAAATATTCCTGTGTTGATTCGTCGAATGACTCAATCGGAATTGCGGAAGTTTCAATATCAAAAACCAAGGTTGCCATGAGGGGAAATATGCAAAAACTTATGTCAAAAAAGAAGGATGGAGGTTCCGCACAGGGCAGAACCTCCAAACCGCATTCAAACCTTTTTAAAGAAGATTATCTCTTCTTTTTGCGCGTTGCCTTCTTTTTAGCAGGCTTTTTAGCTGCTTTTTTCTTGGCAGGTGCCTTCTTTTTAGCAGGCTTTTTAGCTGCTTTTTTCTTAGCAGGTGCCTTCTTCTTAGCAGCTTTCTTCTTCACTGCTTTCTTTTTCTTGGCAGGTGCTTTCTTAGCAGCTTTTTTCTTCACTGCTTTTTTCTTCACAGCCTTTTTCTTGGCAGGTGCCTTTTTCTTAGCTGCTTTTTTCTTCACAGCCTTTTTCTTGGCAGGTGCCTTTTTCTTAGCTGCTTTTTTCTTCACCGCCTTTTTCTTGGCAGGTGCCTTTTTCTTAGCTGCTTTTTTCTTCACTACCTTTTTCTTGGCAGGTGCTTTTTTCACAGCTTTTCTTTTAGCTTTCTTTTTTGCGGCCATTTGTTCTTTTCACCTCCTCAACTTGGAATACTTTTGACTAGGTCAAAAGTATTTACCAAAGGTTGAACCTATGGTTAAAAGTATAGCTCCAAGTGTGGAGTTTACTTCTTGGGAAGGTAACCTTACTTAAATTATTTTTTTTGACAACTGCTTTTTTATAAAAAAACTACTTTTTTTTTGACTAAATTTTTTTAATTTTGAGAGTTTAAAATTAACGAGCTGGCCAATTTAAATGTCTGTGTAAAAACTCGTATGTTCTTTTGCCATTAATTGTGTGTGGGCCATCGAACCATTCGATTTCGCAGCGACCTTTTAATTTTAGTTTTCCCTGATAAAGAAAACGTACCTTGGCAAATTCCCAACCAACGGTTTCATCTGAGGACACCCCATCGAAGTGGCCGCGTTCAACCATAAAAGGTCGTGGTGCGATAAGCCCTGCCATCTCAGCATAATTAAAGGTACTGCCTAAGTCCCATTCAAAGATTTCGTACTCCCCGCTATTAACATAGCTGTGTGGATTTCGTGTTGATGCGTTTTTGTCGACCCATTCGTTAAAGTCAGCTGAACAGATCGATAAGCAATAGTCGGTTACTACTGGGGGTACTCGCATGGCGGTTTTACCACCATAGCTTAGGCCGTAAAAAGCGATGCGTTTTTTGTCAATAAAAGGAAGGGTTTTAAGCCAAGATACAATTTGTTGGTGTTGGGGTATAATTACTGAAAATAGGGTCTTTTTGAGAGGATTTGCTTTTCGCTGAAGAGTACGGAACCGATCTTGAAAAATATATAAGTTTTGAGGAGAGAATGTAATGAACCCTCGCTCTGCAAGTTTAGCTGCAAAGTCGTGATAGGCATGATGATCTCCTTGAATAATGTCCTGAGGTCGGCCTTCAAGCCCGTGTTGGCAGACGACAACGGGTCTGCGTTCGTTTGCCTTTAAATCGCGAGGCAGCAACAGCACTCCATAGGCGATGACATTTGGAAATACATCTATAACAATTTCGTGACCAACCCATTTTTTGGTTTCGTAAATCTTACTGCTGCGCACATTTAAAGGTAGTAGATCATAATCGAATTTTCCGATTACATCGTTGTAAAATTGTTCACGATATTTTTTGTTAGAATCTTCGAATTTAGCCAATGAAGAAGTGTCGGGTGTGTAGAATTTTTTTCTTACGTACGGACTTTCTCTAAGTAGCCACTGTGTGTGTCTATCTAGTTC
>NYWG01000080.1 GCA_002684915.1 Verrucomicrobiales bacterium | reverse complement strand
ATATCTTGACGCGATTGTTTACGAACAGACAACACAACAGATTGACCTTCTGTTTCCAAACCTCGCTCTCCGATAGACGAATCAATCAAAGCATCAAGGGCGACTGATTCCTTGTGCTTATTAAGAGCCAATGCCTGACCATTTCTCAAAGCCGTTAAACGCTTCAAATAATCTGGCTTAATATCAAACTCCTCTACAGGAAACGGAAACTTCGGATTTACAGCAAAACGCTCTTTTGGCTTTTTACGTTCCGGTGGCCAAAGCACCTTCATCTCGTCCCCTTCGGTCACATAAGTCTTTTTACTCATTCGACTTTCAACCTGCTTGGTTTTACCAAAGAAACTGGCCAATTCATAAAATTGCTTTTGGCGCCATTTATCAAAAGGATGATTATGACATTGCGCACAAGCCATACGAACCCCCAAAAAGACCTGAGCAGTAGCCCCAGCCATTGTCATAGGATCAGAATCATCAGATAGCAAAAAGCCGACAGACGGAGTATTCCCGCTCGAGCCACTTGCAGCAATTAGCTCGCGAGCCATCTTATCCCAAGGCTTTTTATTACTAATAGATTGATGAACATAAGCCAACAACCGGTTTCCGCCTTCAGCACGGCTCCGAACACGAAGTATATCAGAAAAGAAAATTGTCCAACGGTCAGCAAATCTGCCATCCTTAAACAATTGATCCAACAACAGATCTCGACGATCGTCTTTATGCCAATTTTCATATTGCTGAATTTCATCAGCAGTAGGAACTCGCCCTATCAGATCAATTGAAGCCTTACGAAGGTAGGCCAAATCATCAAGTGCCGAACCGTTGATAATGCCAATGGATCCCTGATCCTTATTATCAGCAGCAAGCCTATCATCAATATGTGTGGCCACACCAGTCAAATCAGCTAGTCTAATTAGACATATTAATGACAGTAACTTTATTACTCTTAAACAACACATCACAAAAACTCTTGAGAAAGATTATTCTCTGACCTTTAAATGGCAAACTGAAAATCCAAACATAATCAGCTATATAAATAAGTTAATTAGCATATTAGATGCCATGTCTTTTAAACGCAAAAAAACTATTATTTAACTTTTCACAAGACAATCAACAGTCAACAAAGAAAACTTTCACACAAAATAGCGTTATTACCACGCAGGCAAATTTCTAAACTAACAAATAATGGAACATCCTACTGATATAATTTAAGTTTATCTTTCTGATATAAGATTCAGCCATTAGAATGCGTTTGGCAATTTCGCTATAAAAGTGAGCAAGGATATCACCACATCAGATGTTTTTATTTCAGGACAACGCTGGAGCAGCAACTCAGAACCTGAATTAGGATTGGGCATTATAGAGACTGTAGACCAACAATTTGTTCACATACTCTTTCCTGCCTGCGATGAATTAAGACAATACTCAACAGACTCACCACCGTTACACAGGATGCGCTTTCAACCAGGAGCAACTATTCAAGATGTAAAAGGACAAGATCATCAAGTACAACAGGTCACAGAAAAAGGCGGTCTAATAACATACTACTGCGGTAAGAACCAAATTCCTGAGTCAGAACTGGGAGCTAACATGGCAGATCGTGGGCCTGAAGACCGGCTAGCAGACGGCCAAGCCACTGACACCACTTTATTCGATCTTCGACTCCGATCTTTACGAGCAATGTTTGAATGGCGCCGTTCCCCAGTTCGTGGCCTATACGGAGCTAAAATGGATTTAATACCCCATCAACTCTACATTGCCCATGAAGTGTCCAACAGGCAATTACCGCGCGTGCTTCTTGCTGATGAAGTAGGCCTAGGAAAGACAATAGAAGCCTGCCTAATCCTAAACAGATTACTTACTTGCGGCCGAGCGAATCGAGTACTGATATTGCTACCTGGGTCACTTGTCCATCAATGGTTCGTCGAGTTACTGCGGCGATTCAATCATTGGTTTAATATTTTCGATGAAGAAAGATGCCTTTCAATCGAATCCGGCCAAGAACCCACAAACCCGTTTGAAGATGATCAATTAATTTTAGCAGATATTGACTGGATATCCCAATCCCCTAAAAGAGTAAATCAGGTAGTTGCTGCCGACTGGGACTTACTAATTGTCGACGAAGCCCACCACCTCAAATGGGATCCAGAAGAACCCAGCGAAAAATACAAACTTGTTGATCAACTTGGCCAAAAGGCTCAAGCATTATTACTGTTGACAGCAACCCCCGAACAAGTCGGTTTAGAAAACCATTTCGCAAGATTAAGACTTCTTGATCACAGCCGTTTTTCAAACTTTGAATCATTTAAAACTGAAACTGAAAAATACAAGCCGGTCGCCGCACTTTGTCAAAAAATCATAAACAATGAACCATTAAAGAAATCTGAACTAGATCGATTCCCAATCACAGAATCAACACTTTCTATTGCAAAATCTGAAATCACTAAAAACAAAAAACTATCTAATGAAACAAGAGATAGATTCATTCGAGAACTAGCAGATCGCCATGGCACTGGACGAGTATTATTCAGAAACACACGCAAAACTATCACTGGGTTCCCAAAACGATTTGCCGAAATCTATTCTATAGAAAACACCCAAGAAGAACACACTTCATCTATACATCAAGATGAGTTTAATTATGATATTGGTCAGAACAACAATGAACCAAATTATGACTTAACTAATGACCCCCGAATTGAATGGCTAACAAAACTTTTGAGGGATAACGAATCCGATAAATTCCTTCTAATTTGCCGTACTCAACCCAAGACAGCCGCCATTGAGAATAGTCTGCGTAATAGGATAAATATTAAGACAGCTGTTTTTCACGAAGAACTCAGCCTCGTACAACGAGACCGCAATGCGGCTTGGTTTGCGGACGATGAAGGAGCCCGACTTCTAATCTGCTCTGAGATTGGAAGCGAGGGGCGCAACTTTCAATTCTGCCGCCATCTAATTCTATTCGACCTGCCTATTAACCCAGAGCTCATCGAGCAAAGAATTGGCAGGCTAGACCGTATTGGTCAAATAAATGATATTCTCATTCATATCCCAACAATAATGGATTCACAACGGGAACGTCTGGCGAAATGGCAACATTATGGGCTAAATACATTTGAAGAAAATATTCCGGGCGGACAAACACTGATAACTCAATATCGCGGACAATTGCTTAAAGCACTCAAAGACAAACAAAACGATATCGACACTCTTATTCAAAAGACAAAATCAAGTAGAGAAGAGTTAAAGATTAAACTTGAACAAGGCAAAGATCAGCTAATCGAAATCAATTCCCACTCACCAAAGATATCTAGCGAGCTAATCGAAAAAATTCGGAAATCTGAAAACTCCAAAGAACTCGAATCACTCATGCTGCGACTTTTTGATATTTTCGGCTTAGGAGTAGATGACATAGGAAAACAGACTTATCGCCTAACCAATACTGAAAGACTCCCCGTGAACATACCCGGCAATAGAAGCGGAACAGTCGTGGTAACCTTCGATCGCATACAAGCCGTCTCTAGGGACGACCAAGTACTGTTATCGTGGGATCATTCAATCGTAACTGGATGCATTGAACAATTATTAGCATCTCACGATGGAACAGCTTCATTCGCAATATGGGAAGCTAACGGCAAACCAACACTATTACTTGAGGTGATTTTTGTTTTAGAATGTTTAGCTCCAAAAAAATTACATGCAGACCGATTCCTTCCTCCAACTCCAGTAAGAATAGTAATCAACCATCAAGGGAAAGCTGCGATTGGCGAAGATGGCCGCTTCATTAAAGTCCCCGAATCAATTAAAGATGGGCCGTCGCATATGATAGCTGAAATCAACCAAATTCAGAACTTAATTAAGCCAATGTCTAAAGCCTCTGAACAACTTGCTAGCGATCAAATCGATAAAATGAAAGATCTAGCTAAGAAGAATATGCGCCAAACGCTCATATCAGAAATTTCCCGACTAGAAACTTTAATTAAAATAAACAAAAACATTAGAGAGGATGAGATAGAATCTTTAAATAAAGAATTATCTGAACTGCAAAATTGCCTCGACCAATCCCGAACACGAATCGATTCAATCCGCTTAATCTGGAAAGGAGAAATGTCTCAGCTAAACCAACTTGCAAACCCCTAAATAATATTAACGCACAACTCTAGCACTACCTCCTGCAACCAGTTTCTCAACATCAGACTTAGTAGCCATTGATGTATCTCCCGGAGTCGTCATAGCTAATGCGCCATGAGCTGCACCATATTGAACAGCTACCGAAGCGTCACCTGTTTCAATCAGTCCGTATATCAAGCCAGAAGCAAAACTGTCCCCACCTCCAACTCTATCAAATATTTCGAGATTCGGCCGGTGTTCAGCTTCGTAAAATTCTCCGTTAGCCCAACATATCGCCCCCCAGTCATTAACAGTTGCCGTTTTCACTGTCCTTAATGTAGTAGCTGTAACCTTAAAATTTGGAAACTCACTAACAGCAGTGTTAATCATTGCCTTAAACTTATTCACATCAATTGAAGAAATGTTTTCATCAACACCTTCAACTTCAAATCCAAGACAAGCAGTAAAATCCTCTTCATTCCCAATCATGACATCAATATTCTTAGCAATTTCACGATTCACCTCTTGAGCCTTCTCAAGTCCGCCAATGCTTTTCCACAGGGATGGACGATAATTTAAATCATAAGAAATAATCGTACCATATTTACGGGCTACCTTAACTGCCTCAATTACNGTTTCAGCGGTAGATTCTGATAGAGCGGCAAATATACCGCCGGTATGTANCCACCGAACCCCCTCNTTACCAAAAATATGTTCCCAATCAAAGTCAGTNGGTTTCATTTTCGAAGCAGCAGTCAATCCACGATCTGGCACACCCACCGCCCCTCTAATCCCAAACCCTCTCTCAGTAAAATTTAATCCATTTCTGACATTTCTGCCCAACCCATCAAAATCTTCCCATTTGATCATCGATACATCAACACCTCCTTGAAGAATAAAATCTTCAATAAGGCGACCTATCTCATTATCAGCAAAAGCCGTAATTACACCCGTGCGAAGGCCAAAACAACGTCGCAATCCACGCGCCACATTGTACTCACCTCCACCTTCCCAGACATCGAAATTTCTTGCTGTTCGAACTCGGCTATCACCTGGATCCAACCTTAGCATGATCTCACCTAATGAAACCTGATCATACTTACATGACGCCGCATCTTTTATTTTTAGGACTGACATTCTATTTTTTCAAAAAGAGACAAAGAGATTTCCTTAAATCACCCACTCTCGTCAATCTGCAATCTAACATTTTCCAGAGAAGACATGTTTTCCGTTTATAAAAAGCCCACTTATACTGCCTTCATGAGCAATAATAGTTTCTTTCACATCAGAAAGATGGCTCGGAAACGGAATAAATGAAAAATTAGCCAACATACCCTCACGAAGCTGACCAAATTGCCCTTCCATACCTATCGCTTTCGCCCCATTCAACGTTGCCATCTCTAATATATCGTCAACATCAACTTCCTGATTTCTAGATTGAAATTCCCGCATTTCACTAAACATATTCAATTCTGCAATCTCGGAATTGGCTCTTCCGGAGCTAGCTAAACTGTCAGTTCCCAAACAAATATTTACTCCTTTTTCAGCAAGTCGACTGTATTCAAACTCAGGATGACCAAACCAAGAATGACTTTGTGGACAATGTACAACACTCAAACCAGACTTAGCTAAAAAGTCAAAATCCTCGCTAATCAAGTAGTTTGCATGTACCACTAATGTTCTTATTGCCGCGCCACCTGAATTATTAAAATGTTGAATTGGAGATTTAGCGCAACAATCAGTCATTCTGCGACCCAATCCCTTCATCTTATCATACAGAGCACCAGCGCCAGTAGTAAACATTGCCCATTCGTCGTCTGATTCACTCACATGAACCGCAATAGGGGCTCCCTCTCTATCTGCATAACCAGCTAATACATTTAGTGCTTTAGACGTAGTTGTATATGGAGAATGCGGTGCCAATCCCGCCACTATTGAAAGTGAAGAATTTTTAGACAACTCGCGTTTAGCCAAATGAACAAGACTCTCATCATCCCCGTCTTTAAACCCAATTAGTTCAGTAAAAGGGCAAACCTGAAGAGGCGTATGTTTAATCATTCGAGAAAACAAACCAGGAACAGACTCTATATTGAAAACCACTCCACAACCCGACTTGATCAACATCTGGGAACCCCTGATCCAACTAGATTCTTGTTCATCAACAGTTAAGGATCGTTTAATCTCAACTATTTGATCGATCCAGTCAGCGAAAGATATCCCTGGATTTAATCTTCCAGCTAATCCGGTATAGTCTAAATGACAATGCGCATTAACAAAAGCAGGGAGAATAATTGAATCGCCAAGATCAACAACAGGCTCATCCTTTAACGGAGTAATATCAATACTTGAACCAACAGCAATTACAACATTATCACAAATGCGTAGCGCCCCATTGATAATGATTCTACCCTTACAAGACCATATAGCTCGTGCCAATAATATCATCCAGCTTAACTATAAACGCCCTAGCATTGGGAACCTGATTATTGAACTCATATGGTAAATAAATATTCTATTCTTCAGACTCAGCTGCAGGCTGTATATCCAAAACAATTGAAGACGTAAAAAAGCGATAAGTAACGTCTTTCTTTTTGTCACTTTTTTCTCCGTATAAAGGAGGGTATTTGTATTTTCCTTTAATAGTAGATGCGAGGTTAAACTTATACGTTCCTGCTGGCACTTTAAATTTAGCAAGATCAATTTCAAGAGAAGCCTTAGTTTGATCTTTTTTCACTTCTAACTCACCCAGTTTATCTAACTGAGGAACGCCATAGGCCTTCAGCTTGAAATTCGAAACGAAATCGCCATGACGCTTTATATTTAATGGTATAGTTATTTTCCTGTCAGCCCCCCCCTTGAAAACAGCGTTTTTTTCTGTGAAAACTCTCACAGGCTCAAGATCATTTGCATTCACGGAAAGGACAGTTGATGTTGATAACCGGGCCAAAACTGGTTCGTTATTATAATCCCCAACTCGATGTCGAGTTACAGCCGTTTTAGCAAATACTTCTAACTCTTTACCCTCAATCTCTGCTCTACCTAAAAATTTAATATCACCAACAAAATCTTCAGAGCTATCGGAGGCAACAAGAAAGGCCATTATGGAATCCTGGCCATTCTTAAACTCAGTTTTTTCCAAATAAACACCTTTAGGCAGACCCTCTGCAACAACTTGTATTGGGCCATCAAAAGATCCCTCGCGAATCGCTACTATTCTAATTGGCAAGCACCCCCCCTTCCTTAAGTGCGTTGCCATTAGTTCAATATTGCGTTTGTTTTTGTCAATTGGAACGGTTTGAGGATGGACCACTAAGCTAAATCCAGGAATTTGCTTCCGAACAGTAAATAAGTAAGATTTTAAGATTCCACCCGAGACCTGATTGAACAAATCCCTCAAAATCACCCGCAAATAACCATCTGATTTGGACTTAAAAAGCCATGTTACATCTCGATTCGCCATATTGAATTCTCTACCTCCAGGATTTTCTTTTGATTCATAAAACTCCTTAATCGGACCTAGAGACTCTTTACCACCATTAGAAACATTAACAATTTGTGCCGTAATATAGGGATGAGAATTAAATCCTAATCTTTGAGAAAAAAGGTCCATCTGATAATCCACTCCCTTCTTAATTGGGAATCTAAATGAATCAACATCACGCTCGGGATAAAACTTACCAGCAACAATATCAGACAAGGCTACTGTTTGATAAATATTCAATCCGGACTTATTTTCATCTTCTGCAACAATTTTTTGTCCACTTGCGTGCGCCAAAAAAAACGGATTACTATGGTGGCCATCACTAAATAAACGGTAAACACCACCTTTCAATACAATTGAGGCAGGAGGCAAAGAGAGCCCTCCGGGCAGATCGGACGGGATTAAGTCACCAAGCTTAACTACTAGTCTCTCTAA
>NYWG01000079.1 GCA_002684915.1 Verrucomicrobiales bacterium | reverse complement strand
TGCTACAGCTTTCTTGACTACAGCTTTCTTGGCTACAGCTTTCTTGGCTACAGCTTTCTTGGCTACAGCTTTCTTGGCTACAGCTTTCTTGGCTGCAGCTTTCTTGACCACTTTTTTAGCTGCATTCGTTGTTTTTTTAACGATTTTTTTCTTTGATGCCACGAGTCTAAAAATAGGTTTTTATTCGAAAACTCCCCAATTTTGAAAGCCCAGTAAGAGACAACATCCAAAACGAGGCGCGGAAATCTATCAAAGAGTATGCTTAATTCCATAAAAAAATTACGGTTTTTTAATTATTTCAGGTTTCGGATATTGGATTATTTGAACTGTTTATTGCCCAACTCAACGTAATACCGTGACCCAACTTGGCTAAATTGTTAGTTTTGGCCTCCGCTGATGTGACTAATAGCCCCCTGTTTTTATGAAAAATTTCGTTATCAATACTATTCGACCAATCTTTACGATTATTGCTGGATCAGCTCTATTTTTAACAGGCTGCTCAAAGAATGAGCCTCAACAGGTGATTCCTTCAACTAAACCAGTTTCTGAAAAGACTAATACAACGAAACAGAATTCCTTCAAACCAGTCGATATGGTTTGGATTCCAAGAGGGACATTCAATATGGGCTCCAAGCATGGAAAGCCAGATGAACTACCAGTTCATAAAGTGACAGTAGATGGATTCTGGATAAATAAAACTGAAGTCACTAATAATCAATTCGCTCAATTTGTAAAAGCTACCAAATATTTAACAGTCGCTGAACAAAAACCGAACCCATTAGATTTCCCTGGAGTACCTGAAGACAAATTAGTTCCAGGCGCTGTGGTGTTTGAACCTCCACCAGGAAATCCACCTCTAAACAATCATAGGCTCTGGTGGACATGGAAGATAGGGGCTAGCTGGAGACACCCAAACGGTCCGAACGACTCTATAGAAGGCAAAGAAGACCACCCAGTAGTAAATGTATGCTGGTTTGACGCATTGGAATATTCTAACTGGTTAACAGGAAAAACAGGTGTCAAACATCGGCTACCTACAGAAGCTGAGTGGGAATATGCAGCTCGAGGAGGATCGAATGAAAAAATATATATTTGGGGTGATGAACTCAAACCAGATGGAAAATGTATTGCTAACTTTTGGCAAGGACGCTTTCCAAATCAAAACACAACTGAGGATGGCTATCGAATGTCATCACCAGTGGGACAATTCGCATCCAATGGCTACGGACTATATGACATGGCTGGCAATGTTTGGGAATGGTGTGAGGATTGGTATAAAAACGACTATTACGAAAAAAGCCCTAATAAAAATCCAAAGGGCCCAAATACTAGCTTTGATCCTGCAGAACCAAATATAGCAAAGCGAATAACCCGTGGAGGATCATTCCTTTGTAGTGAACTTTATTGTACCGGATATAGACCTTCCGCTCGAATGAAAACAAGCCCAGATACAGGACTAAACCATACTGGGTTTCGCCTTGTTGCTGAGGGTCCCCCTCCAAATAAATAAACCATTCATTTATTTGAAAATATCAATTAAGCATTCTTCCACGTCGAATATACGTAGGCTGATCTAAGTCTTCCCCCTTGTGAATAGTCGGCTCAATTTTTTCAAAACGTCCTTTTGAAATTATTTCTAAAGGAAGCATTTCTTGCTTAATTTCTTTTCGTTTTTTGCGATTAGGTTCCTGCTTTGCAGCTGCCTCTAACAAATTATCCTTCATTTCTGGAGTAATAGTTTCCACAGTTGGAGCTGGCGGCGTATATGCAAATCTAACTCGATTTGCCCCTTTTGATTCAGCCCCTAACCCAATATAACTATTCTCTCCAGATGAGATAAAATTTTCAGGATAATTTAAATCAAGCGTTTCATTTTCTGTAAGATTTTTCGATAAATTTGTTTGTATTAAAGAAGCTTTAGAATTTGATTTCTGAACAATAATCAAAATCACCTGCAATACATTATTACTACCAGTTCCCGAAGCTCCAATTACTAAATCAATGTCCGGAGCATGCGAACTAATAGATTCAACAAAAGTATTAATTTCAGCCAATGATAAATTATCGCCGCCAGACAAATGAACCAACAACGTTGTCGCCTCACTTAATGCTTTACCCATACGCGCAGCAGGATGGGACAATATTTTTCCCATAGCATCCGCAGCAAGGTTTTCGCCAACACCTTCAACACATAATGTAGACCCAAGACTATGTCGCCCTGTCATAGAATCCCGTAGGTCACTAAATGATACATTCAAAAGACCTGGCTCAATCAACATACGACTTAATCCCAAAACGGATTCACATAGATGCCGATTGGCAATTTCAAGCGCATTATTCAAACTGATTTCAGTTCCTGTAATATGCATGACTTCCTCATTGGAAAAATGAAACACAATATCGGCAGATTGCTTAAGATCACGAATACCGCCGGCGGCCTTATTACCACGTCTAGACCCCTCACAATTAAAAGGAGTGGCAGCTACACCTACTACTAACGCCCCAGCCTCCTTAGCTAAACGTGCAACAAAGGATGCAGCCTCAGTTCCTGTCCCCCCTCCCATACCTGCAATAACGAAAACCAAATCTGCACATGAAACTAATCTTAATAAATGATCACGGTCCGACTCAACTGCAGCTCTAGCTAATGCTACATCTCCACCAGCCCCTAGACCGCATGGTATCGCTTTACCTAACAATAGTGTTTTGGATTGATGACAATTAGAAAGACTACGATTATCAGTATCAACAGAGTGCGATTCCACTCCCTGAAGACCAATCATCGCCAATTTCTCAACGAGATTTACCCCGGTTCCACCAATTCCAATGAAACGAATAACGGGATTATCAGGATAATCGGGATTTTTCATCAAATTACTATTAGTCATTTTCTCCCTCCAAATAATGAAACAAATTGCTTACGTATTGCACGACCGAGACCTTCTCGCTTTGGTATAGCTTGAGACTGAAACGCACCAAATTTAATTAAACCAATCGATGTAGAGAACTCGGGTTCATCAAGAGCATTTTTAATTCCGCTAACTGTACTTGATCGACCGATAGCTGCGGGCAGCTTAAATATATCACGGGCTAACTTTGTAATATGCGGGGTTCTTGCCCCTCCTCCGCATAGAACCACTCCCGCTCGCAAATAATTAATTAATCCTGCCTGATCTATATCGTTTGCAATCAACTCAAAAATCTCTCTTAAGCGCAGCGACATAATCATTTGAAGATGATTCAAATTCACTTTTTTACCGGGAACAATATTGTCAGTTGATAAATCCAACATACGATTTTTGGATTCCGGATCTATTACTGCTGAGCCATTATCAACCTTAAGTTGCTCAGCGCGTCCAAGTGGCACTTTTAATCCATAAGCCAAATCATTTGAAACATGATCTCCTCCAACTGCCAAAACCCCAGTATGTTTAATAACTCCCCCAGAATAAATTGCATAGTCAGTAGTGCCTGCACCAAGGTCAATCACAAGTGTTCCCAGTTCTTTTTGCTCCGTGCTAAGAGTAGCCAGTGATGATGCTAAACCGTTAAATGCAATATTCTCTACCTGAAGATGCAAACCACTTACTAAACGAATCGGATTTTGCAATCGATTGTAACGTCCACTAACAACATGGACATCAACTTCCATTTTTGCTCCTAACATCCCTTCCGGATTCAGAATCCCATCCTGTCCATCAACACTAAAATGCTGACGAATTACATGAACAACAGAATGATCACTTGGCAAATTGACTGCTTTAGCATTCTTAATTACATCCTGAATATCTGCATCATTAATTTCACGGTCGGCCGAGACCACCGGATGAACTCCGGTGTTATTAAAACCTCGCATATGGCTTCCCGTTACCCCGAGAAAAACAGACTGAATCTCTACGTCAGCCATATGCTCAGCCTCAACTATCGCATTGCGCACATCCTCTTCAACGACTGAAGAATCTACAATTTCCCCTTTCCGCACCCCACGAGATTTAGACTGTCCTAACCCAATAATATTTGCGACTTGATTATCATTAACCTCGCCTACAACTACGCAAACCTTGGAAGTACCTATTTCAAGACCAACGATAATTTGTGAATTACTCATATAACCATTTACTTACCTGCCATTTTTTGGATTTGTCCCATTTTATTCGCAATATTGGGTGAAAGCATCCAGCGTACTGGTACATTGTTTGTCACAGAAAGATCCATTGATTCAATGGCAAGACCATATTTTTGCCCGTGTGCTCGAATTCTAGCCCAACGATTGAACTGTTGCTGTAATCGGTTTCGAGATAAATCAATCTGCCCTCCGTCACCGGTAGTCACTCGTAAAATTTGTGGCTGAGATAAGTCAATTACTCGCAAATCCACCTCTCCCACCATAGCTGATTTTCGATACTCTCGAATCACTTCGAGAGCTGCCTTCAGTTTGGGCAAGCCAACCGTACGGCCAGGAGCAAGCGTACGAAGAGTCTTCATATCAATCCCTGCAATTACTGGCAACGACCACTCAGACTGATGTTGAGGAAAAACAACCGACTGACCAACTATTGGGGGCATCACATAACCAGATTCGTCGACCTGCAATCGAATACAATCATATTGGTCTTTATTGTCACTATCCCTCTGCCAAATCCAGATTTGAGCCATCGGCACTCGCTCAGTTACTCGCACTTGAAGCGTATCCGGCAAAAATCTCTCGACAGAAGCCATTTTAACACGTGGTGTTAATTCAATATTTCGCTTAATCCTAAGCAAATCAAGCGAAAGTAAATTATCCCCCATCTCAACTCCACCCCATCCCTTAAGCTGAGACTCACTAATTATGCCGTCAGTCCTGTAGTCCATATCTAGAACAGCAAAAGAGTCATTTTCATAAACAAGGCGGTTTAGCGCTAAACTTCCGCCTAACCAGCTAGTTGCCACAAGAGCTATAAACGTGACACCCAATATAAGAAAAGAACGAAACCAGCGCAGTCGTTCACTACGGACTTGCTGTGCTTTCACCTTGACTGAAAGCACATTATTCTTCCCAGTCTTTTTATTTCTCGATTTCAGTGCCATTTCAAATCGGTTTTGTTTGTGCCAACTGCTTTACTGGATCTAATGCCAAATCCACAAGCCGTTGACAAAGCTCAATAAAATTTATACCTGCCTCTTGCGCTGCCCTAGGCAACAAACTAGTAGCAGTCATTCCAGGCAAAGTATTGACCTCCAACAATACTGGTTCTCCATCTTCACGAACTATGAAATCCACTCGCGCACAATTTCCGCCTCCCAATGCAATTAATGACTGCTCAGCTACTGACTTAATCCGACGAGTTACCGATTCTTTGAATTGTGCAGGGCAAATATAATCAGTAGCACCTGCAGTATATTTGTTCGTATAATCGTAATCACCCTCCTTCGGAATAATTTCTACTAATGGCAAAGACTCTCCTCCTAAAATTCCCACAGTAATTTCACGACCTACTATTTTTTCTTCCACCAATACTGGCCCTCCAAACTTCATAGCATTAAACAAAGCGTTCGACCAATCAGATGCTGTTTCGACAAATTCAAGACCTATACTTGATCCTTGCATTATCGGCTTTAACACCAAAGGCAAACTCAACCCAATCGGAATCGCAGCATCAGCATCCTTGATAACTTGATCCTTGGCAGTAACCAATCCGTGCTTTTCGCAGATTCGTTTAGTAAAAATTTTATTAAATGCCAAACGGCTCACTTCAGCACTGCATCCTGTATATGGAACACCTAATTCATCCAATTCCTTCTGCACTGTCCCATCCTCCCCGAATGAGCCATGTAAAGCTAGAAACACTACATCCACATTGGACGATAATTGAAATTTACCATCGACCGGATCTAACTCAATTACTTGATGCCCTAAATGACGCAGTGCCTCCACCACAGCTGCACCAGATTTCAACGACACATCACGTTCAGAAGATGGCCCTCCTAGCATCACACAAATATTGAGGATATCAGCCATGATTTTTCACTCCCCCAATAATCTGCACTTCCGTTTTGAGGTCTACACCTCGTTCGTCGTAAGCCCGTTGCCTAATGTGTTCGATTAACTTAAGAAAATCTTTTGCAGTAGCACCTCCTTTATTAACAATAAAATTACCATGCTCTTCAGATACCATTGCGCCACCTTCACTTACTCCTTTTAATCCAAGTTGATCAATTAATTTACCAGCCGCAATCAAATCAGGGTTTTTGAATATACAACCAGCGCTACGTGCCTTAGGTTGAGCATTCCACCGCTTTTTACTATAGGAATCCATTCGGTCAGCAATAGTCTCAAAACGATCAGGCTGTCCCAATAGAGTAGCCTGAAGTGCAATATGGTTTTGCAGTAACGAACAACATCGATAGGAAAAATCAATCTCCCTTATTCCAATTTCAAAAATCTCCCCCCCCATATCCATATAACTTATACTTTCAACAAGTTGAAACATTTCACTTCCCCATGCCCCAGCATTCATTCGTAAGCCTCCTCCAATAGTACCCGGAATACCTTCAAGAAATTCCATACCAGATAAACAATTAGTTTTGGCTTCAATAGCAACTTTTTTCATGCGGGCACCAGCCCCACATCGAATGTGATTCCCATTTGTTTCAATATCAGCAAACTGCTTGTTTTTAAGCCTAACTGTGAGGCCTCGCACGCCACTATCGACAACTAAAAAATTGGAGCCTAATCCTAACACCGTAACTGGTAAATCATACTCGCGGCATGCCTTTATCAAGGCAGCAAGATCTCGATGGGTATTAGGCTCCGTAAACCAGTCTGCTCTACCTCCAGTTCGAAGGGTTGTAAACTCACCTATAGCAATATCTTTTGAAACTATCGTTCCATCTTTAGTCACACTCTCTAGAATTGATTTAAAATCATCATCCCTAGTCAAAACTGAATCTGCTGAAATAAATTTCATACCGCCAACTCGGTTAATCCAGACTTGGAAATAATCAAATCATCTTCTTCTGAAGACTCCCAGCCACACACTTCATAAATACGTTTAACGACCTCCTCCGTGGCACAATCACTCTTCCACTGTTTCATGGCCTCTCCCATTTTCTTCAACTTTACGGGCCGGCCGAGCAACTCCTTCAGTTGCTGAGTCAATAAGCTCGGTGTTAGTTGTTTTTGATGGAAACACCGAGCCGCTCCCATCTCAACAAAAGTTCGGGCATTCAACCTCTGATGATCATCAACTGCAGAAGGATACGGAACTAATATCGCCGGCAATTCCATAGAAGAGAATTCAGCAAGAGAAGAAGCCCCTGCCCTGCTAATCACAAGGTCTGCTGCACCAAGAGCATATTCCATCTCTGTTAAAAACGGGCGAACAACAGCCCTTAATCCAAGAGTATCATAAGCTAATCTAATCGGATCTGAATTCCTATTTCCAGTAAGATGAATAAACTGAATTTTGGGTAGTAACTTAGCCAAATAAGGCAAAGATCCAAGCACGGCACGATTTATAGCCTCCGCACCTTGGCTTCCACCCATAATTAAGAGAACCGGCAAATCATCAGCCAGACCAAGTACGGTCCGAGCATCAGCTTTAGGCACCGGCTCCATTGTTGCTCGCACAGGCAACCCAGTTGCCCGGACATTGCCCCCTAAAACTCGAGGCAAGGAATCAGGAAATTGCACAAACACTTCATCTGCAAATGACGATAACATTCTAACAGCTCTTCCTGGCACAGCATTAGCCTCATGCAAAAATATTTTCGCCCCCATAATTTTCCCTACAATAACCGGAGGCAAACTAGTGAAACCTCCCATCGCTAGAACTGCTGCTGGAGGATTTTTAAAAAATAATTTTCTACAGGAATTAGTCGAACGAATAAATTTACAACCAAACTTTAAAGGGTTACCAGCTAGACCAATCATCGATAACGATTCAACGTCCATACCATAGGCAGATTTAACTGCAGTTTGATCAACTTCTTTGGGACTGACTAACAAAGTCACCTCACAACCTCGAGCAACCAGCGCATCACCAACGGCAATTCCAGGAAATAAATGTCCTCCAGTCCCTCCACAAGCAATAGCAACGCGTCTAGACAAGGGATTCATAACAATTAACCAGCACTAAATGGGGACAGCCCCTCTGAGTCGCCAAGCTTAGACGATCTGACCGATTCATCACTTCGAGAAAAACGTGCAATGCTTAGAAGAACACCTACACAGAACAACATTACCACAAGATTGGTTCCACCTCGACTTATGAATGGCAATGGTAATCCCTTATTAGGCAAAGTACTTGTTACGACTCCAATATTAATAAATGCTTGAAACCCGATTAGTAATGTCAGGCCAGATCCGAGAAGGAATCCAAATACATCACTCGACTTAAGCGCTATAAAAGCTCCACAAATTACAAATAAAGCGAAAGCAACGACAACCGCCATTGTTGCAATTAAACCCAATTCCTCGCCAATTACTGAAAAAATAAAATCTGTCTGGTGTTCCGGAACAAAACCTAGCTTTTGTCGCCCATTGCCTAAACCCAGCCCGGTAGTTCCTCCTGACCCTAGCGCAATCAAAGATTGCCAGGCCTGATAACCGACACCCTGCTTTGTTCCTTCAGGGTCTAGCCAACTCATAATCCGATTGAGACGGACCGTATTTTGAGAGAGCAAATACCCTGCGACAGGTATAAGCGTGATCACAGGCAAAACCATATAACGAAATTTGGTCCCAGCCAAAAAGAGCATTAAACCGCAAACCGCCGCCATCAACGCCGTACTACCCCAGTCCGGCTCGAGAAAAATAAGCCCCAAAAAAATGCCTATTCCCAGACCAGGAAGAAGCAAACCATACTTGAAGGAATGCATCTTACGTCCCTTTTTTTCACAGTAATGAGCTAGAGCAATAATCAAAGCAATCTTGGCAAATTCTGATGGTTGAAACGTAGTGCCAGGTAATTGCAGCCAACGCCGGGCTCCATTTATTTTCATTCCAATCCCCGGAATCAAGACTGCTACCAGCAGAACAAAAGCCACGATTAACATTGGAAGCGATATCTTTTTCAGTATCTGATAATCCAACTTTGCCGTAATAGCACAAACCGCTAATCCGATTAAACACCACAACAACTGTGATCCCCAAAAAGACGCTCCACGATGAAACATCATAGCGCTATAAAGCATTACAAGGCCCAGAGCTAAAAGAGCTGAAACGACAAACACTAAAGTGGTCGAAGCATACTTCATCAAAAATGCTTCTTTTATTCTTCTAAAGTTGGTTTTGGTATTATCAACTTTTGACCAGGACGAATATTAGATGTTTTCAGATTATTCTCATTACGAATCGCCTTAACCGTCGTTTTATGGTTTCTTGCTATGGTATAGAGATTATCTCCAGCCTTAACTTGATATTGAATTACTCCTTCCTCAAGATCTGGTTCAATTTTCTTAGGTAGAGGGGCAGGAATAATCAGCACTTGGCCAATGGCTATTCTATTAGGATCAACCGCCGGATTAGCATCCTTTAATGCAGCAATTGTGACAGAATGCTTACGGGCAATAGCTGTATAGTTATCACCTTTGACTACGATATATTCTGACTGGTCAGAAGAAACAGGGACTTCGGTAGTATTTGGCGTAGACGCCGGCACTAATGGAACCACCTCAGAAACTAATTGAGGATTATCTGAGATGGGTTTTGCGATATCCAGAGGAATAGGCAAAGGCGGACTTAAACTGACAGTATTTGTCACTTCAACTACGGGTGGGGCAGTAACTATATCGACATTATTGGTCTTAGACTCCGGCTCAGCGACTTCATCGATTGGCGGTAGAGAAGGAATAGAATTGGTACTGGAAGCTAAGGGAGGAATAGAATTTTCCTGCTGACACCCAGAAAATAACAATCCTCCTAGAAAAACAACGTGTACCGCCATGATGATCATGACCATTTGTAAGCCAGAACGATTCCTAGATTTTTTTTCGAGCAACGAGCTCTTAGGTTGAAGGGGGTTTTGCCTAGACATAATTAATAAATACTCCTTGATGTATTTTGAAAAATCCTTCGCTTAAATAAGCGAAAAAGTAGAACACAATATATTGTGGTTGTAGAAGGGGCTTCATCGCGACATGACTTTTGATATTTTTGGGGCTGATAAGCCATTGCCGGTTGATCTCTCCTTACTGCAACCAGCCAAACGCTCGACAATCTGTCGAAACATCTCACCACGATGTTGATAGCCATTAAAACTACCGGAATCCTCACTCGCTGGCGAGAGTAAAATTATATCCCCTTCTTCCGCTATTTCTGATGCCTGATTAACTGCATCTTCTAGTGATTTGACTAAGCGGCATGGTGTAAACAAACTCCAAGCTGACCTAAGTTTTTCTCTAGTTTCTCCCATTAAATAGGCTGCTTTAACACGCTGAGACAATAATGGGCCAACATCATGAAACGGACTTTTTTTATCCCTTCCTCCCGCTATAAGCCAAATATTAGGCTCCCCCTGAGAAGGGACTGAAGAAAGCGTTTTTTGCATCGCAGCAAAATTCGTTGATCTAGAGTCATTGATAAATCGAACTCCATTAATTTCTGCTACGGTTTCATATCGGTGAGGCAATGGGGCTTGATTTTTAATAATCTCAACTGATTGCTCTAATGGTATTTTAAGAACACGGCCTACCGCTAGCGCAGCCATAATAATCTCTGCGTTATGAGCTCCCTCCAAAGGACATTCGTTAAAATCAAGTAAAGGCCCCTCCCAACCAGAAACTCTACTAACAATCAATCCTCGACTTAGATAAATATCTGCCCGACGATTACTAGAACTAAAAGTTATGATTTTAGACGGTATTTCAATCCCTAAAGAGCGAATTTGAGCTAAGGCCTCACTTTGAACAATCGCCCAATCGAATGTTTGCTGATTATTGAAAAGCCGGGCCTTTGCGGTAACATATTCCACCATTCCACCATAGTGATCTTGGTGATCTGGATCAATATTCATTAAAACGCCTACAGTCGGTTGAAAGAACTGTGTTAACTCGAGTTGGAAAGAATTCACCGCCAGCGTCAAATAATCCAACTCCTTCGATTTCGCAACAAAATCACAAATCGGACAATCAACCTTTCCTGCCAATAGTGTTGCACGCTGAAAACCAATCAGTAATTGCTCTATTAATTTTGCGGTTGGTGTTTTACCATTAGTACCTGTAACTGCAATGTTAAGACATCTCAGTTGCTGATAACCCAATTCTAACTCACTAATCACTGGCACATTAATTTTTCCTAAGGCAGTCAACCATTTTGATTCTCGGATACCTCCAACACTTACCACTCCTAAATCTAAATTGGATATTAGCTTAGAGTCCGGGTTAACCATACCCAAGTGTACTTGAACACCCATTTTCACTAAATGATCAGTTTCTTTTTGAAGCAATTCAGAATTATCTGAATCAATTGCCACAACCATCGCCCTACTTTCACACAGTAAACGACAGGCAGACCTGCCTCTCGCTCCTAGGCCGATCAATAAAACTCTTTTACCTTCCAACTTAAACATTACTCTAATATTAGCGTAATTTGAGTGTACTCAAAGCAACAACTGCAAATAGTATTCCTAAGATATAAAACCGAGCCACAACTTGCGACTCATGCCATCCCTTCTTCTCAAAATGATGATGAAGTGGAGCCATCAAAAAAATCCTTTTACCTTCTCCATATTTTCTTCGAGTATATTTAAACCAACCTGTTTGCAGCATTACAGAAATCGCCTCTATTACGAAAACACCTCCAGCAATAACCAGGACAAATGGTTGATGAATCAGTACTGCAATAACACCTAAAGATCCCCCTATAGCAAGTGAACCTGTGTCACCCATAAATACTTGAGCCGGATGACAATTAAACCAAAGGAAGCCAAGCCCAGCTCCAATCATAGCAGCACAAAAAACTGTCAATTCACCCGCACCTTCCACATAAGGGACTCTCAAATAATCAGCGATAATTACGTTGCCTGCTATATATGTTAGAATAATGAAAACAAATGTAACAATCAAAGTACAGCCAATGGCCAGCCCATCTAATCCATCGGTCAAATTTACAGCATTTGAACTACCAACAATTGCTAATACTGTGATTAGCATTCCCAGTAATCCAACCCCTTTAAACATAATTCCTTCGCTATAAAACGGTACCATCAGAGTATTAACTAAGTGACTCATCGACTGATGATTCCAAAGATAAATACTAATAAATATCCCCAATCCCAATTGAACAACCAATTTTAATTTAGATCGCACCCCTTCCTTATCTTGCTTGGTGATTTTAACCCAGTCGTCGTAAAAGCCCAAAGCCGCCAGCACAATCACTGACATTAGGGTCAAAGCAAGAAACTCATTCCAACGCGCCCAAAGAAGTACAGTTACATCAAGAGCAATTACAATCATTACCCCACCCATGGAAGGCGTCCCTTTTTTACTTATAATTCGCGCATCTAGCCCGCCTGCTGCTTGCGCTTTATCTTCATACTGTTGACCAAGTTTTAATCGTTTTAAAAGTGAAATAATTTTCGGACCAAGCCACCAACAAAGTAGCAAAGCACTTACTGAAGCACCTGCAGCTCTAAATGTTATATACTGGAATACTCGAAGAAAGGAAAGCCAATCTCCCAACACTAAGTGGCCACTGTCGACTAACCACTGAGGCAATTGGCTAAGGTAATAAAACATTTTCTTTTATTATACTTTTAATGCTCGTTCGAGCTCTTCCATTACGCGTTCGAGTTTTGTAGAACGACTTCCTTTAACAAGTAATAGATCTCCAGGGTTAAGCTTAGAAGCTAAGGACTTGCCAGCTAAAGCCGCATCTTCAAATGCTGCTACGTTTGCTAATCCATGGGACTGAGCAGCCCGAACTGTAACATCAGCCCATTCCCCAACAGCAATTAAGCCGTTCAGGCCGAGCTTGGCAGCCTGCAAACCTGCTTCGATATGAGCATTTTCGCTAGACTCTCCAAGCTCGGCCATATCACCGAGAACAGCAATGACCTTGCCCTTAACCGGAAACGCCTTGAGCGTTTCCAAAGCCGCCTGAAGGGAGTCAGGGTTAGAGTTGTAAGCGTCGTTTATTATAGAGACACCGCCGAGTGTCTCTAACTCCATTCTCATAGACGCGGGCCGACAACCTTTTAGGCCATTAATCAGTTCCTCCTTGTTCAGCCCCATCTCAACCGCAGTTGCAATAGCAAGTGCAGCATTTAGGGCATTATGACGACCTAATAGATTAACACGATAGTCTCCGTCCCAATCTCCCTTCGGCGAAATTAATTCAAAAGCTGTCCCATCATTGCTCAGCTCAATCTTTGATATAGTCCAATCAGATCGATCCGATTCACCAACAGTAACAACTGGTGCTCGACACCGAGCACGCAACGTTTCCAAACCTTCGATATCACCATTAACAAATAAGCACCCATCCTCTGGTAATATTTCAGCCAAAAATCCCTCTTCAAAAATCACTCCCTCTAAATCACCAAAAAACTCTAAATGCTCACTACCAATACTGGTTAAAACACCAAATCTAGGTCGTGCTATCGAAAGTAGTGACCGCATCTCTCCCGGATGGTTCGTGCCGATCTCCACAATCCCAATCTGATGATCTTCCATAAGGCGTAGAAGCGTCAAAGGAACACCTATGTCATTATTGAAACTTGCCTCACTGCTAAGGGTGCTAAAACGTTGCTCAAGTATTCTCGCAAGAATTTCTTTTGTTGTAGTCTTTCCGTTTGAACCACCGACTGCAATTAAAGGGATATCAAAATCACGACGATAATGAGACGCTAATAAACCCAGTGCATGTCGTGTTTCTAACACCTCAACTTTAGTACCGACGGCCTCTCCGCCAGCTTCAGATCCATCAACTAATGTTGCTACCGCTCCACGAGCAATCGCTTGTTTAATAAAGTCGTGCCCGTTAAATCTATCACCTTCTAAAGCTACAAATAAATCACCAGGCTCCACCAAACGCGAATCAATGCAGACCCGCCGAACAAATGTCGAATAATTCCCGGAAATAAGCTGCCCCTTACAACCTTTTTCAATAAACTCGAGAGTTCGCGGTTCCATCATCTTGATACTAATCCTGCTTTTGAATCAACCAACGATTCTGGTTGTTCTGATGTTTCAACACCAAGATAGTTCGCTGATTTTTCAGCGATCTCCTTGAATGCTGGACCAGCTACAAGTCCCCCGTAGTATCCATTTTGAGGCTCATCTACAAATACACCGATACACAATTCCGGCTTTCGCGCAGGAAGGAAACCTATGAAAGATGAAAAGTATTTTCCCGGATCATAACCACGTCGCACCTTTGATACTTTTTGGGCAGTGCCTGTTTTACCAGCAACCACATAGTTTTTTAGCCAAGCCTGTTTGGCTGTTCCGTTTGGTGATACTACAGTAATTAAAGCTTCAACCATTTGCTGTGCAGTCTCATTTCGAATTGCTTTACGAACGACTGCTTTCGGATAATCCACTACAATATTCCCATCACGATCCGTTAACTTGTCGACAAGTATAGGCCGCATCAGGCTGCCCCCATTCGCTACAGCGCTCATTGCCAAAACCAGCTGAATAGGAGTAGCGGCAATTTCATGACCCATTGGTATTCTTGAAATGGAAAGTTTATTCCAGTTCTTCAAAGGATGCAGCATACCAGAAACTTCACCAGGAAGAGATATTCCAGTTTTTACACCAAACCCAAGATGAGAGATATAACGGTGTAACCGATCTGAGCCTAACTGCATCGCAACCTTAGCCGTACCAATATTTGAAGATTTAGTAATAATCTCCTCCACTGATAATTCACTATAAGCGTGATGGTCATGTAAAACTTTTCCCGCAAAATAAAAGTTTCCATTTTCACAATTAAACCGATCAGACAACCTAACCACCCCCTCGTTAAGAGCGCCAGAAACCGCTACAATTTTAAAAGTTGACCCAGGCTCGTACATATCAGTAACAACCCGATTGCGCCGATTATCTGCCGTAGAATCTCCTGGTTTATTAGGGTCAAAAGTAGGGCGATTAGACAAAGCCAATATTTCTCCTGTCTCGGGCCTCATTACTACCACGCATGCACTCACAGGAGTATGCTTTAAACATAGTTTCTCAAGTGCTTTTTCAGCGATATATTGAATGTTGGCATCAATAGTAAGCACGATGTTCATCCCATCCCTCGGTTTGATATCATACTCACGAAAAGCTACAACTTCGCGACGGCCTCGATCAGTCTCTGTTTGACGCCATCCTCGAACTCCCTCTAACACAGAGTCTAGGGCCATCTCAATCCCATGTTTACCTTCAAGCCCCTCAATAGGGACCTTCGTACTTCCAGAATCACGTACCCCGACATACCCAAGAATATGAGATCCCAAATTCCCACTTGGATAAACACGCAACTGGGAATCAACTTTCTCGCTGAAAACAGAACGATACTTGAGATTGTAGTAATCAAGCCGTTGCTTGCGAGGTAGAGACTTCACATCGAATCCGAATTCCAAATGAGCAAGAGAATTAGTTATCTTCTGCCAGTCTTCTAATAAAACCTTGCGTTTGAGAACAACATGCCGATCATCCCGCTGCCTACCTAAAGAATCCACATAAACCCTACGCTTCATCCTCTTAGCCAGGCTAGTTACATCAACTCCAAGGATAGGTGCAATAGCACGAGCTATTAAAAGTTGATTAGTTCCAATTAGTGACGGGTCTGCGCATACTGTCTTAGCTATGCGACTCGTCGCTAAGACAGTACCCCTCGAATCTAATATATCCCCACGACGAGAGGCATGAATTACCTTTCGACGGGTATTATCCACAGCATGCGCTGCATGTTTTTTATGCTGAAATAATTGAATATCAACCAACCTCACCCCTAGCGCCACATAACCAGCCGTTATTAGCGAAACTAGAAATACAACCCTTCCCCGGTGAGCGTTGGTTATGATATTTACCATATTGAGTTTATTAACAGTTTTATTCTTTTCTGTTTCGACTGCCCCAAATTGGCATTTGCTTTACTGTGCGGTATTCCCCAGTTTCACTTCGCTCCAGCTCCTTGGCTTCTGGAGGCAAATCCGAAAGTTTCAATACCTGTTCGGGCGTCGGCATCATTAAACCAAGCCCAAGTTTTCTAACTCTCTCATAAAGTTTTTGTGTCGAACGCATCTCCGCCCGCATCTGCTGCCAACGTTCATTCTCTCCTTTTAATAAATCGAGTCGTAATTCCTTTTTCTGCAATAAAGTGCCAAGTTGATGGATCTGTGATTTTTGCCAAACATAACCCATTGCTAACCCTCCCAACAATATACATAAACCCACTGCTCTGACCCAGGAGCCAATACCTAATGAAATTTCTTTACGTCTGCGATTTCTAGCTACCATTTAAGTATTAAAGCTTTTCTAAAACCCGTAACTGCGCACTGCGACTTCTGTAATTTTGATTTATCTCAAATTCGCTTGGTTTAATAGCCTTACGCTTCAACTCTCTAGCCAACGGTTTTCGATGCTCACGCCACTCAGGCAAATCAACTTCACCTCTCAAAGTATAAGGTCTAGCCATGCGTCGATTAAACTGCTTAACCAAACGATCCTCACCAGAATGAAAAGTTATCACTGCCATTCGCCCCCCCGGCTTTAAAACTGACCAACATGAATCGAGGCCAAATTCTACCTCAGTCAACTCATCATTCACTGCCATACGAAGCGCCTGAAAAACACCTGTGGCAGGATGAGTCTTAGCCCCTCTCCTTGGACAGGTATGCTCAACTACTTTTGCCAACTGTTCTGTTGTTTCTAATCGCTGCATCTCTCGTTGCTCTACAATCGCGTGGGCAATGCGACGAGATCTTCTCTCTCCTCCCAATTTCCAAAAAATATCTGCTAACTCATCTTTTTCTAATTCGTTAACTAACTGCTCCGCTGTAACTGACTGGCGCCGATCCATACGCATATCAAGTGGCCCATTAGTTTGAAAACTGAAACCTCGCTCCACCTCATCCAGTTGGGGTGAACTCACGCCCAGATCCAATAAAACTCCATCGCATCTTCGATTTTTCATTTTTTTTGCAATGCCCGAAAACGCCTCGTGGTACAATTCCAAACGAGAACCATACTGAGCCAAACGTCTGGCCGAAGCCTTCAATGCCCAGTCGTCGCGGTCGAATGCCACCAAACATCCATCGGGAGAACAAGCCTCGAGAATCGCCTGCGCATGACCACCTCCACCAACTGTTCCATCCACGTACAAACCACCGGCCACAGGCCGAAGAGCAGTCAACACTTCCTCCAGCAAGACAGGTTCGTGGACAAAATCGGTCACCATTCATTTAAGATATAAGGGGTTTTCATTCTTTCACTTTTTCTGCATAATCAGAGTAACTCCAAGCCACCTTCCCGTTAACTAAAACGTCTGTCTTATAAGACTTAGCTAATTCAACAGCATCTTGTAACCCCTCATCTCTCATACCATCAACCTGCGCAGGACTATCTGATACCGGCACTACTGGCCTCACAATACTGGTAGTAGACTTTGGAATTCCAACTAATCGAATAACTTTATTTAACATGCTAAATCGATTTCGCAATCGATTGAAAAATGAAGTGCGTTGCGGTTCTTCGGAAATAAGGCTTGATCGGAATCGGAATGCAATATCAGAACTCACAAGATCATTACGCACCACACTCAACCGTGTAGGAGTAATTCGACTTTGTATCTCCATCTGCTGGATCGATTGAGACTTGGATTCTTCTTTCTCTAAGTCCAGATGGTTACCTGGTGATTGCGATAAACGGTCAATCTCCAGCGGCTCGATGAATCCGAATTCACTCTGATCATCATTGGGCCGCGAAGTTTCCGAAAAAAATATCCCTTTTGAGCCAGCTGAGTCGCCATCATTATAGCCAATTCTTCGAGAATTTTTCCTTTCCCTTGGGGACTCAAGCGCTCCACCAACAGATAAATACTGCATAAGGTTCATAAATTTAAATTCTTGATGGCTGCGGCAGCCACAGCCTCACTTCCTCGATTCACATCTTCAAAACGATCCGGAGACCAAATCTCAAATTTGTTCAATCGGCCGACCAAAACAGCCTCTTGTTTTATACCTGCAATTTTGGTTAATTCCTCTGGCAAACAAAGACGCCCCACTTTATCGAGTTTCAAATGAGCTGAACTCCCTCCAATCACCCTCTCTACGACTGCCGCTTCTTCATCTGAAAGTGACATCTCATTCAATCTCTCCAATAAAATATTCCAACGAGCTGGAGGAAGTACCAACAAATACTGCTGCTGCCCAATAGGCCACGGAAGTATAGTTAGCTCTGATTTTCCAGACTTCGGACGCCATTTTGAAGGCACCATAACACGCCTAGACCCATCGATTCCGTGACGAAATCGTCCTGTAAATACAGTATCTGGCTGATCTAAAGCGGCTGACATCAAAATTCAAAAAGCAATTAACACTGCCATTGCTTACCTATTTTTCCCGTTTCTTACCTTTTTCTACCCAAAAGGTCAACATGAAATCTGGTAACATTTTATTTTTTTACTCAAATAATGTTATTTACTCGAATTTTATAAATATAACCTGCCCACGTTAACGATACAGTTAAATTTAATTATTATACCCGTAAGCAGAATATTTAATGTGTTGCAGCAAAGAATCGCACTTGTATTAAAAAACAGTTAAATAAAGGCGTGCGAACTAGTGATTTTGATTACAGCCTGCCCTCTGAACTAATCGCTCAGCATCCGACTGAACAAAGAGACGCTTGTCGTCTATTAGTCGTGGAACGCTTATCCAAACAATTGATTCATCAACAATTCAGGGATTTGATTAATTGCCTTAATGCTGGAGACCTACTAGTCGTAAATAATTCCCGCGTAATACCTGCTAGATTACGAGGGCAAAAAGAAGGCAACGGAGCCCAAGTCGAAATATTACTGACTGATCAAATCACTCCTAATCAATGGTGGTGTATGCTTAAGCCGGGCAAACGGATTCACATAGGAACTCAGATTCAATTACACAACCTTGATGGCGAGCCTACCGATCATTGGATTACGGTGATAGAGAAAAACAATACCGGAAAATATATACTCCAGTGGTCAGAAAAATTAGATGTGATACAAACATTATCCAAAATCGGCGAAACACCCCTGCCTCCTTATATCGAACGCAAGCCAATAGATACTTATAACGATCGCGAACTCTATCAAACCGTATACGCTAAAAATGCAGGATCAGTAGCTGCTCCTACTGCAGGTCTCCACTTTACCAAATCGTTCCTGAATGAATTGAAGGATAAAGAAATTAGTATAGCCGAAGTCACTCTTCACGTTGGCCCAGGTACATTTCAGCCAGTAGATTGTGATACAATAAAAGACCACGTAATGCATAATGAATGGTTTGAAATATCGGCTGAAACAATAGAGGCCATCCAGCAAACTAAAAAAAACGGTAACCGCGTAATCGCCGTTGGAACAACAACCATGCGTGTCCTTGAGTCTTCCGCAAAGGAGAATCCCATAATCAAACCAAAACAAAACCGCACTAATATTTTTATCCACCCTCCATATACTTTTCGTATTGTAGATGCATTACTTACTAATTTTCATCTGCCAAAATCAACATTACTAATGCTCGTCAGTGCATTCGCTGCCCCCGGCAAAATCAACGGTCGGGAACTAATTATGAAAGCATACACTGAGGCAATCGAAAAACGTTATCGTTTCTTTAGTTATGGAGACGCGATGTTTTTGCACCTATGAAAAATAAACGACCATTTGTATTAATTAACATGGCAATGTCGGCTGACGGAAAAATTGCCTCATCAAATCGACGATTAACCTCACTTGGAACTAAACGAGATCACGAGAATTTGCTTAAAATTCGCACTACTGTAGACGCCGTGATGTGCGGTGCCAGAACAATCGAGTCTGGTAATATCACAATGGATGCAGGCGGTAAAAAATACGAACAACAAAGAATCTCTAATGGGCTCGAAAAACAAAATCTAAGAGTGATTATAAGTGGCTCAGGATCTATCAATCCTGCTTCCAAGATTTTTCAAAACCGCAATTCACCAATAATAATTTTTGTTTCTAGACAAACCTCAAAAAAGCATTTAGCTAAACTAAAAAAGATAGCTGATGAAGTAATAGTCTATGGAAATAAAACAGTTTCACTTCCCCAATCACTTAAATATCTACATAAAAAATGGAACACTAAACGCCTACTTTGTGAAGGCGGAGGAGAGTTAAATTTCTCACTACTTCGTCTCGGCTTAGTGGATGAACTACACCTTACTATTTGCCCATCCCTTCTGGGTGGACGTAAAGCTCCGACTATTGCAGACGGAAATGGATTCTCGCAATTAGCTCAAGCAACAAACCTAGAATTAATCAATCAAAAGCGTATCGAAGACGAATTATTTACAACCTGGAAAATCAGGCCAATATCTGGTTAACAACATTTGCCCCTTGAACTCCGGTCAAACGCTGGTCTAAGCCCTGATAACGATAAGTGAATTGTTCATGATCTATTCCTAAGCATTTTAAAACTGTAGCATTAAGGTCATTGATATGAACTGGATCACGTACAATGTTATAACTAAAATCATCTGTCTCCCCATGAACATGACCCTTTCGTATACCGCCTCCAGCCATCCACATCGTAAAACACCTACCATGGTGATCGCGCCCATGATTATCCTTTGTTAGTTTACCTTGCGAATAAATTGTTCGTCCAAACTCACCTCCACATATAACAACAGTATCCTCAAGCATACCACGCTGCTTTAGATCACGAACAAGAGCTGCAACTGGTTGATCAATATCCTCACATTGACGACGAATGTCTCGAGGACAGTTCCCATGCTGGTCCCAACCTCGATGAAATAACTGGACAAAAGGAACGCCACGCTCAAGCATTCGTCGGGCAAGAACGCAGTTGTGAGCAAATTTCCCAGGAGTCTTAGACTCTTTTCCGTATAAATCAAAAACATGATCTGGTTCGGACTTTAGATCGGTTAAATCCGGGACACTAGCCTGCATTCGAAATGCCATCTCGTATTGAGCAATTCTCGTCTGAATTTCAGAGTCTTTAGTCTGTTGAAACTTATCCCGATTAATTGCATTAATACTATCGAGAATGGCTCGACGAGAATCTCTATTAATACCTGGAGGATTGTTTAAATACAGAACTGGTTCACCAGAACTACGAAATTTCACACCCTGATGTTTTGACGGCAAAAAACCACTCCCCCATAGTCTAGAATAAAGAGCCTGACTGCCCCCTCTTCCTTTGGAAATCATTACAATGTAACCTGGTAAATTATCACTAGGACTACCCAATCCATAATTCAACCAAGCTCCCATGCTGGGATGCCCTAACTGTTGCGTGCCAGTATTAATATAAGTAATCGCCGGATCATGATTGATAGCCTCGGTGTTGACACTTCGAATAAGAGTCATCTCGTCAGCAATTGAAGCTATATTGGGCAAAATTTCACTATAGTAACCACCACTTTGACCGTGCTGCTTAAATTCAAACATTGGAGCAACACACGGGAACGACTTCTGCCCAGAAGTCATCCCGGTTATACGCTGCCCATTACGAATAGAATCCGGCAACTCAATACCATGTATTTTCTTCATAGCTGGCTTATAATCGTACATATCGATATGCGATGGACCACCTGAAAAGAACAAATAAATAACCCTCTTTGCTTTAGGTTCAAAATGCGGCTCCGCCAAAGAGCCACGACTAGCCCCATTTAACAATCCCGGTTGAGACAACGATGCCAAACCTAGCGCACCCATTCCTCGCGCACCGAGATTTAAAAACTTTCGTCGATCCAACAAATGATCAGATTTGAGTATATGATTCATGTAGTTCACTCCTTGCTTAAAACTTCATCAAGGTTAAGTATAGCACTGGCTACGGTTGTCCAAGCTGCATGTTGAGCTAAATCAATTGATTCATCTCGTTTCGCCTCACCGAATTTCAGTAAATCTTCAGCTCGCTTTTTATCACGACTGAATTCTTTTAACTGACTATTGTAAAGTTTTCTGAAAACATTTTTTCGCAATTCATCTGCAGGCCGAGAAGTTGCAAGCAAAAATGCATAATCGAGCTGCGAATCAAAATCCACCCCTCCTTGATTTAGAATACGCTGGGCAAAAACTCTAGCAGCCTCAACAAATTGCACATCATTCATTGTCACTAAGGCTTGCATCGGGGTATTAGTTCTAGGTCTCTGAATCACACATTTTTCACGGGTCGGCGCATCAAATGCAACCATGCTTGGCATTGGAGCAGATCTTTTCCAATAAGTATACATTGACCGACGATACAATTTCCGGCCTGCATCCCGCTTGTAGAACAACCCTCCGTTGAGTGCCACCTCATTCCAAATACGAGACGGCTGATACGGTTTCACACTTGGTCCGCCTAACTTATCATTCAAAATCCCACTAATCGAAAGTGCACTGTCCCGAATAAATTCTCCCTGCAAACGAAAACGTGGTGCACGAGAGAGATATATATTCTCAGGATCCTTCTTAATTTTCTCTAGTTCCGCAGCTGAAGTTTGGCGATAAGTTGCAGACATTAAAATCTGTTTAAACATACGTTTAACGTTCCAACCACTATCAGCAAAGTCACGTGATAAATAGTCCAACAATCTAGGATGACTTGGCAATGCCCCACGAGTACCAAAATCCGCCACCGTACTAACTAAACCATAACCAAAAAGAGTAGACCAATAACGATTAACTGTCACACGCGAAGTCAACGGATGATCATCATCCATAATCCACTTGGCTAAACTTAATCTTTTTTTAGGAGCCGATTTCGGTAATGAAGGCAAGGCCGCGGGAACATTTGGAAAAATCTCCTCATCCTTAATAGGAGAAGCATAATGGCCACGATTCAGCACATAGGTTTTTCTTGGTTTTGAAAGATCACCCATGGTCATAACAGTTACAATGGATTTATCGTAATCCTCAACTGATTTCTCTGCAGCTTTGATTTTGGCATCTAACTCCTTGCCCACAGGCCAAACGGATTTCTGATAATATTCTCGAAGTTTGGTTACATGTTCAGCGTTCAATATATCTTGCCTAAGATTAGCAAGTACCGCCTCAGGCAAACTCGCCCCACCTAGCTTGAAATAAAAACCTCCCTGACCTCCATTGTTTACTATCTTTATTAATAGATGATTGTCCCCTTTAACCAAATCCAACACAGCCTTCTCCTGATCGACTGCTGGTGATCTGCTAACATTGTTAGCTAGTAATTGTTTATTATTTAAAAATACCTTTATAGCATCATCGCTACCAAATGATGCATTCACTTTCTGATTGGAAGGTGATTTTAAAACGCGGTAAAAATAAGAAGCGCTTTTTTCAGGCAACCCAATGGTATGCACTTTGCCGTCATCATACTTTCGGACCTCCCATTTTTTACCAAAATATTCTTTCTTTAAATCCACATCCTTCTCCGGGCCATAATCTTTTTTAAAAGCCTCATTACTATCTTTTGCCTCAAAACTTCCAATAAAATACCAATCACCCATTTCCGGCGGTTCAGGTAATTCAGACGCACGATTATCAGAAATCCACTCGTCCATTTCTTGCAACGACGGCGCTATTTTAGACTTCTCTATCTTCAAACGTTCTACATCATCTCTGCGATTCTGAAGTTCATCTTTCTGCATCATACTAGGAACCTTGATCATTGGAGCTGAGTTGCCATTACGCGTCTGCATTCCTTTATCCGAGTTTATATTAAAGTAAGCATAAAACTGGAAATACTCTTTCTGCGAAATTGGGTCATACTTATGATCGTGACACTGGGCACACTCCATAGTCAAACCAAGCCAAACATTAGAAGTTGTTTTTACCCGATCGACATTGTACTCGACACGGTACTCCTCATCAATTGCACCGCCTTCATCAGTTGTACCATGATTACGATTAAATCCAGACGCTACTTTCTGGTCAATATCAGCATTTTCAATCTGATCTCCAGCCAACTGCTCTATAGTAAATTGATCAAAGCGTTTATTGTTATTATATGCACGGATCGTCCAATCGCGCCAAGGCCACATAAACCGGACTCCATCATCATGAAATACACTAGAGTCCCCATATCGAGCAGCATCCATCCAGGCTAAGGTCATCCTCTCTCCGTATCTCTCACTAGCTAATAAGGAATCTATCAGTTTTTCGTAAGCATTCGGATCCGAGTCGTTAACAAATTGTTCCACTTCCTCAGGGGAGGGAGGCAAGCCAGTCAAATCAAAACACACTCGACGAATCAATGTGCGACGATCTGCCTCTCTGGATGGTTTCAATCCCTGCTCCTCCATTTTTGCGAGTGTAAAGAAATCAATTGAGTTCTTGGGCCAATCGCTACGAAGAACCTTGGGCAATCTTGGAGTCTTAGGAGACATAAACGCCCAGTGAGGTTCCCACTTAGCCCCCTGTAAAATCCATTCCTTGATCAAGGCGATCTCTTCCTGATTCATCTCCTTCTTAATCTCCGGAGGAGGCATTAGCTCATCCTTGTCATGAGTAGTCATTCGTTGAAACAACAGGCTCTCCTCCGGTTTTCCCGGAACAACAATACGACTATCGATATCACCACTGAACAATCCTTCCTTTGTATGCAACTGCAAATCAGCCTTGCGATGTTCCTCGTCCGGACCATGACATTGCACACAGTAGTTAGATAACAAGGGGCGCACATCTACACCAAAGTTCACCTCATCCTGTTGAACCCCTTTAACGTTAAAGTTTACAATAACAGCAATTAAAACCCAAAAAGGAGCAAATCTTCTGTTTAAAAAAATCATAAAAATCTCAATAATTATCTAATAAATGAGAAAAACTCATAAAAATATATCTCTCGAAAGAGACAAAATCAAGGTGGACCGGCGCCTGTTTGTTAAATTATTGCTAGTCTCAATAAATAGTCATTCAAATTCTTTCTGTATTTCATCCAGAATAACTTGATCCATTTCAATCAGGTTTGTATTAGCAGGAAACGCTCCAGAATTAACTTCATCAATATACTCTCGGAATGCATCTACTCGTTCCTTCTGAAGTCTATTTCTCTCAGATTGAAAATCTCGATAAGCCTTTGCGTGCCGGGGAATTCTCTCCTCATAATCACCAAGAATATCACAGGAGAAAAGAAACTGTGTGTCACAACCTGTGCCAGAGCCAAGAGACATAAGTAGCATTTTGGTTTTCGAGCTAAGAAAGCTTGCCAACTGATGTGGGACAACTTCCAACTCCGCAGCATATGCTCCAGCATCTTCAAGCTCCTTCATTTGCTTATAAAGACGCCGAGCTTCATCACTAGTCTTACCAATAGCACGATAATTAGTCCAAGTCACATGGCGAGGAACCAATCCAATATGTCCTACCACAGGAATTCTCTCATTAGCCATATTCTCGATTATCTTTAAGCTGCAAGAACAATAAACAGAACTAGCTCCGAGCTCCATGGCACTAAACGCAATTCTAATTGCCTCATCACTTGAAGCTAATCCGTGAGGGGTAGCACAAGATATAAAACTATTCGGGGCTGCCTCTACTATCTTTGGAAAACTAGCCTGAGCTTCTGAAGAGTCGAAACTACAACTCATTAAATCCACACCTGCCTCTTCCGCTGCCGCCGCCTCTTCAGGTGACTTTACGTGAATATGAGTAAGGCAACGCTTCCCCTTCATCTGTTGTAAATCATAAATCGTGTGCTTCTTCCTAGGTCGTAACATATCAGGAAACTTTGAATATGTTCTTCTCCTACGCAACCAAAAACAGAATAAACTAATCTACAGGCTGGCACGAATTCACAACCAAGGTTAATATTATCAGCGACTTATTTCTCCGTCTAACTTGAAACCGATTCTATATTCTTGTTCTGGGGGTTATCATTTTTGATTAAATAATTTTTCCAGTAAATAACTGGAGATGATGTTTGCAGTAAACTATGAAACACATATACGCTTATTTAGTTTTTTTTATCGCTACCGCATTGCAAGCAAAAGAACGGCCAAATATTCTGTTCTTCTTTTCTGATGATCATGCAATCAAAACAATCTCAGCATATGGCGGACCATTAGCTAAAATAGCTCCCACACCAAACATAGATCGCCTAGCAAATGAAGGAGCATTATTTTTAAACTCGTTTTGTGCAAATTCTATATGCGGACCATCGCGCGCCACAATCCTCACTGGAAAACACAGCCACATAAACGGCTTCATGCGCAATGGGAATCGATTCAACCCTAACCAATGGACCGTCGCTAAAGCCTTACAAGACAGCGGTTATCACACAGCAGTAATTGGCAAATGGCACCTAAATACTAACCCTCAAGGCTTCGATCATTGGGAAGTTCTTCCTGGACAAGGAAGCTACTACAATCCTGTTTTCATTCAAATGGACGGTAAAAGAAAGCGCTTCGAAGGCTATGCAACGGATATTACAACTGATAAAGCAATCGCTTGGCTTGATAAACGCAAGAAAGAGGCCAATCGAAAACCTTTTTTTCTTATGTGCCAACACAAAGCCCCTCATCGCACTTTTGCGCCCGCCATTCGACACTTGGGCGCTTATGATAGAGTTAAGATTCCTGAACCAAAAACCTTATTCGATGACTATCAAAATCGAAGCTCTACATTGGCAAAAAACGAAATGGAGATCGACCGGCACTTGGACTGGGCTTACGATATAAAGATAAGAAAAGATGAACGAGGAGAGGTAAATCTCCCGAAACCAGATCGCTATGGAACACCTGAATACAACAGAATGACTCCAATGCAAAAAATGAAATGGAATTCATATTTCGGCCCGAAGAACAAAAAATTCCTCAAGGATTTTTCCAAAGGAAAAATGAAAAACCAAGATGTAGTTCGATGGAAATATCAACGCTACATGCGTAATTATCTTAGCACAGTTAAAGCAGTAGACGAAAATGTTGGTCGCATGCTTGAATATATTGACAAAAACAATCTTACAAAAAACACGATTGTTATTTACTCCTCTGATCAAGGTTTCTTCCTAGGTGAACACGGATGGTATGACAAACGGTGGATGTTTGAAGAATCTTTTCGCATGCCTTTTATCATACGGTGGCCAGATTCCATCAAACCTGGATCAAAGCCAACTAAGCTTATACAAAATATCGATTATGCCCCAACCTTCCTAGATATCGCAAAACTAGAGATTCCAATAGAAGTCCAAGGCAGATCACTCGTTCCCCTTTTTCAAGGTATAGACAAACGCTGGCGTAAATCGATTTACTACTCCTACTACGAATTAGGTGAACACGCAGTTCCTCAACACTTTGGCGTTCGCACAGCACAGCACAAACTGATTTACTTCCCGATAAATAAGGAATGGAATCTATTCGATCTTCAAAAAGATCCACATGAACTTAAAAGCGTTCACTTCAATCCTGCATACGAAAAAAAACTTAATGATTTAAAAAATGAATTCTATCGCCTAAGGGAATATTTCAATGCACCAGCTTTTAGCGAATAAGCGCCTTAAAATAACGAAAGACATTCTCTTTAATCTTCGATCTAAGAATTAAGACTCCGGCTGATTACGTTGAGTTAGTTCAAACTTGGTCGAAAGGCTTTCCATCCTGAACTGATATGTTTTCCAAGCAATGCGAGCATTAAATTGGGCATTCACCTTTTCATCAACCCAATTGTCCTTGTCCAACCGTTTTTGAGTTGCATCAATATTGATAGTCTTAATAGACCCTGCAATACCACCCAAAAAGTTTACAGGCTTGATCAGGCTGGCGCTAATCTTGGAAATCTGAAACTCCTCCTTGTCAATCCACACCTTGGTTTTCAGTTGATCCATAATACGGTTTACAGTACGGCTCTTGTATCTGTTTTTTTTGTTAGGCTTAAGCCCGATAACAAAAGCGTCTCTATTATTAACTTTATCTACTCCCTCTAGAACAGGAATAAATTTATCCTCAAAGAGATCAATATTTCTCGTAAAGAGACTTTCATTACGTTTTTTAGGGTCACTTTTTTTTTGTTTATTAAGGTAGCGACGCTGACGCTCCTGATGTTTCCTGTATTCACGATAACGCTCCTCTCGGGTAGCTGCACGGCCGTTAATTTTGCGTAATTGCTGATCACGATCATCTGTGTATGCACGATAGGTTTTACTGTTTTTCTCGACGATATTCCCATTGTTATCCAATTCATCAAAAGAAGCTTTTCGGTAAAATTTGAAAACAGCATCCCCTTGCCCATTCCTCTTAGAAGCTTCCCGAGCGAGCTCGATAATTTCCTCAACAGTCAGTTCGCTAGGAAGCTTAATATTTACCGGAGGAAGAGAATTAGATTGATCTAAAGCATGGATAGAATGGCTGGCAATAACTAATATTATAGCTTTACCAAAAATTGCGAAGATTTTAAATAAAATCGAATACATGATTCAGTCAACTTGTGTTAACTTGAACTAATTAATTATAACGGCACTAAATATAAAAAAAGTTGTCTACAAAATCTTCTCGCTGTGCAAATTCATTATTCATTGGGAACTTTTTATAAAAATCACAATTCTTCATTTGTATGATTGAATCCTATATCCCGATTAAAAGGACTTGGATAATCATAACCTTTTACGTCTGGAAAATGCAAAACTGTAGAAATCGCACCCCAAGGTATCATGGCAGAAGCATTAACCTCCTGCATCGATTCTGGCACCCAAATCCCAGAGTCCTGGCCAACTCGAGAAGGCAGTTCAAAATCAGGAAGCTGAACCCAAATTCCGGTTTCATCATAACCAAGAACTTTAGCAAAAAATTTCTCCTGGGAAATGCCAATTGGCTCGAGAATCTCAGGTGTTTTCAAAACCACCAGTACCACATCATTAATGGTCCGGGCAATTGTCATCATTAATTTATCACTCATATATTTACTATAAACTATCCGGTTAAAAATCTAACTAGGCCTTCCTTTGCTCGCAATGCAAACCTTTAACGAATATATATTATATTTTATGAATATATTTTCAACTAGCCTTCAAATAGATTATTGTTAAAAATTCTCTTTATATTATGAACCCTGATAGTTGGATAAATCGTCGCGAATTCCTTTCTTGAGCATGGAACGGAATCGAATATACAGTGGGTATCCGAGATGTTCACGCAACTATTCTCGAACTGATGGGACTAACCAAAAAAAAGTCAGCTTTAAACATGCTGGACAAATTCGAAAGCTTACAAATATTCTTATTCGGGGTCTAAAAGAAGTAGTCGATTAAAATATATAAAATACAAATCCGTATATAAGACGTGGCTATAAAGTTCCAAACCCCATGGTGGCTCTGGCCAAATCTTCTAAATCTTGATTCACCAATATTAGCATTAATCTGGCAGGAACAATTTGCACGGATCGCGGGTGTAAACCTTACAATAAGTGAGAGAATACTACTGTTCTGCTGCACTTGGTTAATATACTGCGCCGACCGTATGCTTGACGTTCTAAAATCCAATACCAAAGCCGAAACCGGCCGTCATAAGATTCATCAAAAAGGCCAGCGCGTATGGATAGTTATTTCAGCTATTCTGTTAATCACTGCACTAGTCTTAGCTTTTAATCACCTCAACAATCTAGCTTGGATGGCAGGGGGGATAGTATTCGGATTAACTACCATTCATTTCGCTGCCACACATTGGCTTCCTATTTTGCGAATTCGTATATGGCCAAAGGAATGGCATGTTGGAATTGTATTCTCGATGGGATGTGCCCTTCAAGTGTGGTCTTTGAAACCTGATGCTTGGCTGAATTTAATTCTTCCAACACTGAGCTTTGGCGCATTATGCGCAATTAGCTGCTCTCATATTACAGTTTGGGAAGTTGTAACTGCCGACCGTCATAACTCAGATTCATTAATAAACGCACACTATAGATTCGTAAATCGCCTCTCGTGGTTTGATATTGGACTGGGTGTACTATGCCTAGTATTGGCAGTTATATTTAATCCAACTGAAATACAAAAAGCATTTATTGCTGTAGCAATAAGTGCATTTGCACTCGCATGGATACATGATCGGCACAACCAATTTAGCACTAATCTGCTTCGTACTTTTGCCGATATCGGGCTATATACTCCAATCTTATTATTTCTTTTTTAAAAAAAGAGTTAAAAGGCAATTCCTCTCTTTATTATTCTTAGAGATTAATTGAGAATAATTAATCTAGCCTCTCATTCGAGACCATTAATCCAAGTCGCTATCGCCCGGGACATCGCCTTAACGGTAGTGTCCTTGCCTGAATTAGCTACAATGGAAATAAGGTAGCGCTTGCCACTATGAATACTATCGTCCACATAAGCCAAATCCAACGAGTAGGTACTAATGAGCCCTTCCTTATGATAAAATTTAGCCTTAGGAAAGATTTCCCGGGCAGACTCGGCTACGAATCCCTCCGTGTTCCGTAGCCCTTTCAATCCTTTACCTCCCTCGCGGAGGAATGCCAGTTGTTCGCCTGTCAATTGATAGCGGTCTCCCTCTGGAAGATGCTCGTGAAACATAATTCGCCGGAGGCAATCCGCTAATTCCTTGGTGGAAGTGCAATTGCCAGTTGTTTCGCTGAGAACAGTAGCGCCACGCTCCCTTGAATATGACCTGCCCGACCATGTGTGCTCGATGGTTTTACTCTTACCAGCAAGAGTCATAACAGTAATACGCTGCGGTTCAGTTCGAATGTACAAGTAGGGTCGATTCCGAACATAGCCTCTCATAAGAGCTGAAGTCGGAAAACCACGACTCTTAATTAGGAATTGGCTGTTGATCCGATCGATGCCAACCATGCGAAGCAGTAGGGTGTAATCCTCATTCGACGAACGACTGAAGATCTCACTAAGCATCTCCAGCATAGTTCGAGACGTATCAATAATCCATTTACCTTCGTGTTTCCTTTCAAAAATCACAATGCTGTTTAATGGCATTTCAATTTCATTCAGTAACTCGAGCGCAGCCACTACTGTGTACAACTTGATAGTGCTAGCTGGCCAAAAGTTTACCTCCTTGGCACTATCCTTGTAATGAAACCACTTGAATGACGGTTTAGTTTCATTCCCCTCGACAAGACAAACTGTAGCCCATTTNTCGATGTCAGGCGAAACACCATCAATAACCNAATTGAAGTCCTCTACTTTTGGCTTAANCAATCGACCGGAAAGTGAGTTACATCCAAATAAACCAATCGATGTAACCGCTATCCCNGCTCCCAGACTGACTAAGCTATCTCGNCGATTTATCATTTTTAACGAAGAAGTCACTTCAGCGGACCTCACTCCCCCCAAGCATCATAACTTCGATTGTTTTAATCAGATATTTCATGAGTACTGTTTTTTGTAATGAACAGAAATCAGTGTTTCCCCCCGAATTAACTATTGTTGGGAGCACTTCGTTATACTGCCTTAAGTAGATGGTGCCCGCGGCAAGAGTTGAACTTGCACCCCATTGCTGGGACATGAATCTGAATCATGCGCGTCTACCAATTCCGCCACGCGGGCACCCAGAAAACCCTAATATTAATGGGCCGATTTAGTACTAATCGCTCATTAATGTTGCAAGCCCGAATTATTTTAATTGCTTAAATAGTAATAATCAACTGCTTGACCTAAGCTCCCAGCTCTCTCAACATTCCTCGCCAATTTTACAGATAACATTTAGAGATAACCAAAAAATATGAGTGCACCAAAATTACATAATGCCATGTGGCCTGGGCTCGTGGGAAAAGGTACAGATGAAGGACAAGAACCTCCAATCAGCCTCGAACGAATGCTAGATCTTACGGCAGCTGCCGAGGTTGATGGACAGAAGTTTGATGGCATTGATTACTTCTTATTCCTACCACACACTGACCCACAAGCCAGCGATGATGAATTAAAAAATATTGCCGACCTAATTGCCGGAAAAGGTTTTGATATCGGTTCACTAGTTGCTCCTGTATGGCCTGGGACAATAGGTGACTCTGCGATGGGAGATGCAGAACAAAGAGGGAAATTTCTAGATGCCGTGAAAGTCGCCTGCCGCATTGCAAAGATTTTCAATGAACATGGTGCTCGCAAGTATGGTGTTATCCGTATCGACTCTGCCGAGTTTGGTATCGAGAAATGGCGAGAAGATTCGAAAAGCAATACCAACGTTATAATTGAAACATTCAAGGAGGCAGCAAAAATTGCTTCTGATCACGGCGAGCGATTAGCGGCTGAAGGTGAAATCTGCTGGGCTGGCATGCACAGCTGGAAAGACATGCTCGACGTGCTTGAAGGAGTAGGCATGCCGGAAGCGCTTGGTTTCCAAGCTGATCTAGCCCACACATACCTTTATACACTTGGCTACAATGCCCCAGAGCATGCCCTTGTGAAAGAAGGCTACACAGACGACCAGTTTTGGCCTGCCTATGAGAAAATGACAGATGCTCTACGCCCTTGGACTATAGACTTCCATGTAGCACAAAACGACGGCGAAGTTCATGGAGCAGGTAGCCATGACAAAACCGGAAAGCACTGCCCAGCCGATGATCCCAATGGTAAATTGGATATCACTAAATGTTCTGGTTATTGGCTAAAGGATGCCTCAAATCGAGGGATTAAACATATCTGCTGGGATGGATGCATGTTTCCAAATTCAACTCTTGAAAATCCAGAAACTTGGAACACGATATTAAAATCCATGATTGAAGTCCGAGAAGCACACGGATGGAATTAATTTTTAATCATTATGAGTGAGAAAAAAAATCTTAATATTGGTTTAATCGGTTATGGATTCATGGGACGAACCCATTCGAACGGATACAAACGTGTCAGTGATTTTTTCCCTGATCTAAAGCACCGTCCAGTTCTAAAAGCAGTATGTGGTCGCACAGAAGATAGAACCAAGGAATTTGCAGAACAGTGGGGCTTCGAAAGCTACGAAACAGACTGGAGAGAATTAATCAAACGTGAGGATATTGACGCTGTCGATATTTGCACACCAAACGATCAGCATGCTGAGGTTGCAATCGCAGCAGCAGAAGCTGGAAAAATGGTTCTATGTGAAAAGCCACTTGCTCGCACTGCTGAAGAGAGCCAGCCCATGGTCGATGCCGTAGAAAAAGCAGGTGTAGCAAATACAGTCTGGTATAATTATCGAAGAGTACCTGCTGTAACCCTAGCTAAACAAATCATTGAATCTGGCAAACTAGGACAAATATTCCATTACCGAGCCAACTTCCTGCAAGATTGGACGATAAGTGCCGACTTACCACAAGGAGGCGAGGGGCTCTGGCGACTAGATGCAGCTGCAGCTGGCAGTGGTGTAACTGGAGATTTACTTGCTCACTGCATAGACACAGCAATTTGGCTTAATGGCAGTATTAATGACGTTTCTGCCGTCACCGAAACTTTTATTAAGGAACGCGTTCATCAGGCAACTGGAGAAAAGCAGGAAGTAACGATTGATGATGCTTGTATTTTCCACTGTCACTTCTCAAATGGCTCCCTAGGACTTTTTGAGTCAACCCGATATGCAAGAGGCCATAAAGCCTTGTACACTCTCGAGATAAACGGAGCCAATGCTTCCATACGATGGGATTTACATGATCTTAATCGACTAGAATTCTTTGATCACAGCGATGAATCCAAAACCCGCGGCTGGAGAAGCATTCACATCACAGACGGTGATATGCCTTACATGGACAAATGGTGGGTTCCAGGGCTCTGCATTGGTTATGAACACACATTTGTGCATCAAGTCGCTGATTTCCTTAAAAGCCTAGATGACAACACTCCTTGCAATCCTACCTTCCGCGATGCTTTAGATACCGCAAAGGTATGTGATGCAGTACTCGCCTCCGCTAAAGAGCGAGCATGGAAGAACGTCTAAATAATAAAGAATTATTACAATAACACCCTCTGGACAGAGGGTGTTATTTGTTTTGATACTAAAGAAGAGATATCAATCCACCTCTATCACTTCACGAGAACAGGTAAAAAACAACTTACAATTAATAACCGCCTCATCTAAGCCGGTCAGTTTTGCCAGTGATTTCCGATAACTATGCAACTGGGGTATATGCAACTTCAAACTGTTCCCTCCTATCTTATCACTTTTAAAGTCAATTATTTCTGCTCGGTCTGAAAATAAATGCACACGATCAAATGTTCCTGAAATAATCTTTCCATCAATAACCACATCAAACACTCTCTCTCGCCATAACTGCAACAAATCGCGGGGCTTCATTAAATATTCAACAAAACTGTCATCTCCTAAACACTTCTCAACTTCAGCAAAAGCATCAGGATAATCTTCCTTGAGTAATTTCAACTTGGATAATGTCATCTCATCAAACCATTCAATTTTTTCAAAAATTTTGTGAACTGCTTGACCATGATCTAATATTCTATCTGCCTTATCATTAAACAACAAATCTGAATTTATGTTATTATTACTTTGTGTTGATGGACGTTGCTTTTCTATATACCCACGCTGTCGTTTAATTTTTACCAACTCAATCTTCGTACTACCTTCGTAAGCAGATATACTTTTAGGTTTTATCCAATCAAAATCACCTCGTCTAAAAAGCACTTTGGCCTCAACTTTACCTAACCTTAAAGATTCGGCCTCCCCTTCATCCTGAGCTAATGCATCATTCAATAACCTAGGATAATTTCGAGAACCCCCTCCTTTTTTTAACTCATTGGTAATTACGTATAATCCGTGACTTGCCCTGGTCAAAGCTACATATAATTGACAAAGCTTCTCATAGCACCCATCAGAACGACTCTCATTTGATGCCTCTTTTAATCGCTCATCGGCACCACAAATATCCGAGTTAGGCATCGCCATTATCCAATCAATTTCGCCGTCAGAAAGTTTTCGACTATAAAGCGCTTCCCTGCGTGATTCATCCAATCGTTTACCTTCGAGATCCGGTAAAATCGTAGTATCAAATGTCAATCCCTTAGCCTTATGAACAGTCATAACCTGAACAACGTTGCCTTCGACAGCATCAGTCAATTCCTGCTCAGGAATAAATCGAGTAAACTCATCAATATCACGTAGTCCTGTTTCATCAAACTGCCGTGCCATATCCAAGAACTGACCTGCTCGCCAAAGGCTAAATTCATCAAGCTCATCAAAAATCTTAGTTATCCACTCCTCTGCAACTTTCATAAACCCATACTCATAAACCCTTCTCTGGATCGATCTTAAAACAATCTGTCTTTCATTGTGATCTTCCGGAAGGTGCTTTTGAATAGGCGTAAGCAAAACATGTCCAAGACTAAAACGATCACCTGGATGAGCCGCTGCCCGAAATAGAGATAACAACGCTGAACCCAGCGGATTATCAGCACCAGGGCTTATTGTAGATTCACCCACAACTTTAACCTCGGGTATCTCACCCCTAAGAAAGTTGACCATTTTCCGAACAACCTCATTTTTTTGAACAATAACCGCGCAGCTCAACCCATTTTCAGTTGGTCTAATTTCTCTGATCAAATCAGCAACCAGCAGAAAACGATCAATATCATTTTCAACAGTCAAATAAAGAGCCTGCCCTGCAGCTTCTTTCCTTGCTGATATATGCTTTTTCCATATGCGACTCCATCGCTCAACGGCAATGCCGTATTCATCATAAGCACTCAAGACCGAAAGATTCCCGAAAACAGCATTTACAAGATCCAAAACCTCAGAAGAGGATCGCCATGATTTCTCAAGCGACTGCACTTCAAAACCATCACCAATACCTGCACGGTATCGTTTTTCTAAATAATCAAATAAAGTAGGATCTCCGCCTCTCCATTGATAAATTGACTGTTTAGGATCTCCCACACAAAACAAGGTGCGCTGCCCTTCTGGATCTTGGATGACTTCATCTATTAAGCTCTCAAAAACTCGCCACTGCGCTCTGCTCGTGTCTTGAAATTCGTCTAGTAACCAGTGGTCAAATTGACCATCTAGCCGATACTCAATATCTAGCCGATTTGGCCCTCTGCCTCCCAAGATCGGTGAATTCTTATTTGGCGCAAGAAGCATTGGAAGATCTGAAAAAGTTAGTCGCCCTGCCCTCCTAACCTGATCATCATAAAACTCTTCAAACAAATTCAATAAATTATGAATCCCCTTCGTTTGAATAAGCTTATTTTCTAGTTCACATGCAATACAATGGCGCATCGTTCGAGCTAATTGGCATTCAAACAAATCACTAACAGTATAAGATTTATTCCTTTGAATGAACTCCCATCCCCCGTCTCCCATAGTGGATAAACCCCTCAGAACCTGACTAAACAAAACAGTCGGTTTACTGGAATGATACAAACTCTTACCTGGTGCCCATACCTTTAAGTGGTCGAATATTTTCGACCATCCATTGTAAATTTCTTTGGTAAAATTATCTTGTAGATCCAGCTCTCTCTCAAGCACCTCAACCATTTCAAATAATTCATCCTTCTGTTTAGTCCACGGATTACCTTCAGGCCAAATACGAAGTGGATCTCCCCAGTATTCGCCTGAAGACTCCACCATAAACAGCTCATGGCAATCATCTAAATGCCGAGCAAAAGCCGAAACAAAATCACGTTTATCCTTTCCAGCGGAAGCCAAACGGTGCGACTCAATTATTGCTTCGCGAGCACTTTTATCTGCTTGTCGACTGTCAAAAATCCACTCAAGTACATTTGAACGGGCTCTCTTCCTCTCAAACTCGCTCATTATTTCAAATTCCCCCCCTAACCCAAACTCGAGAGGAAAAAGGCCAAGCATTCTATGAAAAAAGCTATCTATGGTACCAAGTGAAAGCTGAGGCATACTCTCAATCAGTCTGCGCAATGCACTTACAAAGTCAGCTTGGCTAATATTGGCTGTATCTTTTTCGCTTAACGTAATCTCTTTAACCAATAGTTTGGCTTCATTATTACAGACCGCAGCATTGGATAACTTCATCAAAATCCCCTCAAAAAACTCACCTGCGGCCCTTTTAGTGAATGTCAACGCGATTACTTTTTCAGGAGGGACTCCATTCACCAATAATTCAATAAACCGATTAGTCAGCTTAAAGGTTTTTCCCGAACCAGCCGAAGCCCTAATAAGCGTATTTGCAATTTTCATCTGGCAACTCTGTTCTCTGGCTCCATCGCGGTAGTTTTCTCTTCACCAAATAATATTGAGTCGTAATCCTCGTATTCCGGTTTAGGACTTGGCGGCCAAAACCGGCCGGCCTTAACGTCTGACACCAAACCTTCTACACAATCCTGTGCCGCCGATAACAATTGGCTATCGCAGTCGCCAAGCAACTTAATCCCCACGTCGCTCCCTACCTCAGGGATATTAAAAAATCCCAATAAAATTGAAGGATACTTTTGCTTAAGGGCTAATGCATACAATGGAAGTTGCAAACCAATCCAGCGGTATGACTTGCTCTCAATATTGAAACGAGCGTAGTCCTTTACACAATCCCCATGCTTCTCTTCATTAAACAATGCCCAATGCTTCTTTATAGGATCATTCGAAGTATTGGATGTCTTGTAGTCGAGTACTCGCACCTCTCCAGTATTCTTATTTTTTTCGATCCGGTCTATCCGACCGCGTATAACTATACCATTTACAGATAGATCAAATGGCTCCTCAGTCCCGATAATAACCCAACCTTCCTTGATTTGGTCGGCTTGAATCCTCGCGACTACACTTAGTCTTTTGAGAGCTATCTCGCTTTGAACTATTAATGGCAACGATATTTGATCCCCAAATTTATGTCTTACTTGATCTTTTAGTGTCTTGGAAAAATATTGCTGAATCAATTCAGATTCCTCAACTTGAGTCATTTTCTTTTCCGCTCCATAAGCATCGAGTACATCATGAATTAAATTTCCAAACCCACGGGGATCTAACTCTCTCTGATCAGTATCCAAAGTCTGCATCCTCATCACATGTTTCAAGAAAAACCGATATGGGCATGAGAGATAGTCCGCCATAGATGTAACACTTAAATTCTCTAAGGGACCTTCAAAAGCACAAGACAGCTTCCAAGGGACACTCCATGCCGGGGCCTGCTTAAGGGGAGCCAACGGGGAAAACAAATGATTCACTCGCTCTGGCAACTCGGTATCATCACATCGAAATAACAATCGAGAAGGTTTGAGCGGATCACCGTTACAGCGCTGACGCCCCAGAAAGAAATCCACCCGGCCTTGTTCTCCTCGGATTGATAATAACAATTCTAACAACCAAGCATCTCGAGAAAAGCGTTCCTCATTAGAACGCAATCCAAGTTGCTTACGCAATCCTTCAGGCAAAAACCGATCACCAAAAGTTGACTCTGGCAACACACCTTCATTCACGCCCGATACAAGTAAATGAGGGGCATCTTCCCAAGCCAATTCAAGCCATCCTTGTAAGTCGATTGTCAAAGATGAACGTTCCGCAACCATCGACTCACGACCAATCGAGTCGAGTAGCAGAGTTAACTCGACTACAGGGTTACTCTTTTCACTAGTTGGTATTGCCGCATCAAGCTTAACTAGACGCTCTTTTAGCAAGATATACATCTCTCTCCAAATAATGTCTTTAACATTACCCTCGCAAAACTCTCGCCCTTCAAACGAAGCCTTAAGAAACGCCAACAGTTTTTTGGAGAAATGCCCTCTACTAAATGTCTGAAGTTGATTCCGCAGAAGACGCAGTGCAGAACGAGCCATAATTCGTCGACTTATATTTTCCGATTCTCTCCCCTTAACGAAATCAAGATTAGTTGCTGCAATAAGACTTGATGGGATATGCCTCTCTCTCAGCTCATCCAAACCTGCTAACAATTGAGTAGGCTCGATAAACTCATCCTCTCCAGCAAGCCATGTCCAACTATCTGGCAACCGAAGAAAAATATCAGAGTTAGTGAAATTTGGATTCTGAATCACTACTAAAAGTGACTTTATAAACGCATACAAAGAGGATCGCTTTAAAGCTTCACCTGCCGGGTTAAAATTACGAATATCCAACTGAGAAAGTCTATGCTCAAGATGCGTAATCACCCTCGCATCGGCAACTCCAACTGCAGCAGTATCGTAAACTTTCGAAGCATATCGTTTAAGAACTTCAGCAATACCATTCGCTTGCGCCTTCTCATCCAAAGCAGGATGAAGCTGTTCAGTATTTAAAGACAATTTACGATTAAGCCATTTAGCAGGAATAGGCCTACCCCATTCATCAAACAACCCATTTCCTCCCAGCGGGCCAAAAACAATCAACTCAACTGTGCTTCCTTTATTTATTAGATTTTCAAGCGCAGTTTGTAATAATGGCGTTAGGTCAGGCACCCCCATCAGAAATATTCGTTTCACACTAGGCGACAACTCGGGAGAAGCAGCTAACTCACGTTTTGCATCATGTACATCTATTAAACCTACATTCTGTAGTGATTCCCGGTAATCCGACTCCAATTTAACCAGTTCCCGCCAACGACTCTTCTCTTCACAACAGTCCATACTAGCAACAGCAGCACAGTCCAAGCCAGCATCCACTAACTTCCCTCGTAATTCGTGGAGCGAACGAGCTATTAATCTACACCAATTAAAGTCAATTATCGTTGGAATTCTTGGGAATAAAGCATGAAATTGCTTCAAATTCTTAGCCTGAAGTATATGAATCCAGTGCCAAATACAGGCAGACTCATCAGCAAGATCCTGAGCGCCATCCCTCGATAATAATATGGATGGTGTTGCCATTCTTGGAGAAAACAATCCACCACCACGCTTATCCATCGCACACGCTAATGCCTCACGCAAACGCCGGCCTGACTGCTGGGTTGGCAATAATAAAAGAGTGTCGCTTAAATCAAGGGAACGCTCTGATGAAAGAGAGAGCAACCATTCTGCCGACAACGACAACAAAGGGCTATCCCAATTGAGATAATGTTTTTTTGGCAACTTCCCCATCAATCAATACTTGTCATCTATGCATGACATACAATGGTTATCATCTGTTCTAAGGCAATAGCCATTCCTTAAAACTCACCATTCCCAAAACAAGAATTATTTTATACCTACTTGCCCAGTCTTTGAATTATAAAGATATCGCTTACCTTTAGGAGGTGCCGGCAGCTTCGCATAATACCCCTCTTTTACTAATTCACCTAGAGATTTCGGATAGCGACCTTCCACAGCATTGAATTGATTGATGGCATTCTGAATGTTGGCCAAGTTGATCTTCTTCTCTGATACATTCTTGGCTTTACCAAGTGCTCCTACGTAATTTACTGGTGCAAGAAGAGGATTATCACCCTTAGAAGCCGTTTCATCCGATTTGGACTTATTATTCGCTTTAGTATTCTTGTCTTTCTTCGGGGCCTCCCCACAAGCAACAAGGGCAAAAGAAACAGCCAAAGCAAAAATCCAATTCGTTTTCATATAAAAAAGAAAGTCAGTCGCTGGATTAAATTTGTCAATCGGCTTTATAGGGAACTGGCCGAGATTTAAGCCATTCTTTTCGAGAAACTTTTTTTGGATTTTGCAAATGAACAAAAGCTCCCTTCTTATTGCCTACCACGATATCAGGCCAGCCGTCAGCGTTAATATCCTGCGCCATAACTTGGGTGCCGATTCCAGAATCCGAATCTACTAGATGAGGTATCCAGTCTACAGCGTTATTCTTGTTTCGTTGTAATTCAAACCAATAAAGAACAGCTGGAGCATTCGGCTCAGCATCACCATTTGGACCGTGAGCCCAAAAACGCTTACCTGTCACAATATCCATTAATCCGTCACGGTTCATATCCACCAAATCAATTGCATGTAGCTGACTGAATTTAACACCATATTTGTTTTCATTCGATTTAGCATTCATAAATGTGTGTGGAACGAAATGAATACTTCCTTCCTTTTTCTGGTGTTCGTACCAGCATAAACCGTATCCATGCGCAGCAAGTGAAGTAATGACATCATTATCACCATCACCATCAACATCATATGCATACATATGAGCTCCGCCACCTGGTGAAAATTTGAAAGGATGAAATTTCCACTGAGAATCACTTTCGAGCGACTCCGGCTGCTCCCACCATCCGTTCATATCCATAATATCCTTACGATCATCCCCATCGATATCACCCACTCCCATGCCGTGAGTGAAACGCTGCCACTTACCCTTGGCCGTAACCCGGTGAACCTTCCATTTTTTCTCAGGCTCTTTCCAATTAGGTTCTGCGTAAATAAAATAGCCCTCTGAATTACAAACTATCTCAGGCTTCCCATCTCCGGTGATATCTGTGAAGTGCGGCGACTCATTATCTGTAACCATAATGGAAATATGTTTTTTCCAAAGCCCTGATTTACCTTTTGGATTTTCATACCAAGGTGATTCTTTACCTGGAAAACCCATAACTAATACATCATCCCAGCCATCACTGTTTAGGTCATATACATAACAAAGGAAATTCTTCGAATAGCCATTTTTACCACTGATTGCTCCAGGGAATCCTGGGATTTCAACCATCTCTCCAAATTTATCTTTCATCTCAAACGACTCAACAGCCGGATAGATTTCATGCTTTATCTTAAAATCTGGACCTTCATACCAATACGGACCGACCACCAAATCGCCGTGACCATCTCGATTGAAATCTCCTACGGCGCCACCTTCTGCCCAAAAATGTTTATTAGCATGAATTTTAGTCCATGTCTGAACATAATAATCCTTCGCTTCACCAAAAGAGGAAAAGCAAACTAAGCCAATAATAATTAAAAGAATTCGGTGCATGCAGTATCTTTGACATTTCCTCCTGATTGGGTCAAGTAGCTGAAACTCACATCTCACTCGCCGCGATGGCATAAGTAGATTACCCTGTCTGGGCATGATAGGACGTTATAGCCGTCCCGAGATGAGGGACATTTGGACTGAACAGCGGAAACTAGAAATCTGGCTGGACATTGAATTACTTGCTGCCGAAGCGCTTTGCGATGAAGGGCTTGTGCCAAAAAAGCATTTAAAGCAAATGAAGAGCAATGCCGCTTTTTCAATCAAACGCTGCCGTGAACTTGAAAAAACACTGAACCACGACGTCATAGCCTTCACCACCAATGTCTCAGAAAACATCGGCAAGCCGGCTAGTCGCTGGCTACATTTCGGACTAACTAGCAGTGACATCATTGACACCGCTTTTGCAGTACAAATGAATGAGTCTCTTAAAGTACTTATCACTGATGTAAAACAACTCCGAAAAGTTATTGGAGCCAAAGCTCGCAAACACATGTTCACGCCAATGATCGGACGAAGTCACGGCATCCATGCTGAGCCAACTACATTTGGACTTAAAATGGCACTAATGTTCGACGAATTTGGCCGAGCTTTGGAAAGACTTGAAACGCTTCGACCACGTGTCGCAATTGGCAAACTTTCCGGGGCAGTTGGAACTAGTGCTCATCTTTCACCAAAAATTGAAGCTTACGTATGTAGAAAGCTCGGCCTCAAACCAGCCCCAATCGCAACACAGGTTGTGCAAAGAGATATTCATGCGGAATTCATGACCACTATTGCAATCATCGGTGCCAGCATCGAACGCTGGGCAACTGAATTTCGCCACTTACAGCGTACAGAAGTTTTAGAGGCAGAGGAGTTCTTTTCTAAAGGCCAAAAGGGATCCAGCGCAATGCCTCACAAACGTAATCCAATTACAGGCGAACGCCTAACTGGCCTTGCTAGGGTACTACGCGGTAACTCTATTGCCGCACTTGAAAACGTTGCATTGTGGCATGAGCGCGATATTAGTCACAGCTCTGTAGAACGAGTTATTTTTCCGGACTCTTGTACATTGCTTAATTATATGATTCACAAACTCACCAGTCTCACCAAAGGATTGCTTGTTTATCCTAAAAACATGGCAAAAAATATGAATCAATCTCTAGGCATGTGGAACTCGCAATCAGTACTACTCGCTCTTATACGAAAAGGGCTCACGCGTGAAGAATCGTACTCATTAGTTCAACGTAATGCCATGGAGACGTGGAAGACCAAGCACAACGGCCGTGAAGATGCAGACTTTCTCAAACAACTTCTTTCCGATCCTGAAGTAGAAAAACACTTCAAAAAAGGTGAACTCGAGTCTATCTGTTCTACTGATTTTCATTATAAAAACATAAAAACACGATTCAAAAAACTTGGTTTGTGACACAATTACTAAGCAATAAGACTTTTGTTATTATTGGTGGAACAACCGGCATTGGATTATCTGCTGCCGAATCGTTCATCACCGAAGGCGCAAAAATTGTAGTTGTAGGCAGAAATTCTAAAAACGTTGATCAGGCAATATCTGCACTTGGACAATCAGCTATAGGCCTTACTGGTGATGCAACTCATCCTCAAACAGCTGTTAAGGCAATCGATATAGCCATAAAGAAATTTGGAGGCTTTAACGGATTATATCATGTTGCAGGAGGCAGTGGCCGTGAAATGGGAGATGGACCTTTACATGAAGTTACCGATAACGGATGGGAAAAAACAATCGAGCTAAATCTCTCTTCAGTCTTCCACTCTAACCGAGCAGCATTGCAAACATTCACAAAACTGGGCCAATCGGGAACAATTTTGAATATGACCTCGATATTAAGCTTGTCGCCATCGCCAAGATATTTTGCAACTCATGCCTACGCGACAGCAAAGTCCGCAATTATTGGACTTACAAAATCAACAGCTTCCTACTACGCATCAAGGAATATACGGATTAATGCTGTTGCCCCATCACTTATCGACACTCCTATGTCCCAAAGAGCTAAAGGCAACGAAGAAATTATGAACTTCATAAAGAACAAACAACCTTTAGATGGAGGCAGAATTGGATTACCGACTGACTTAAATGGGGCAGCTATATTTCTTATGTCAGATGCAGCAAAATTTATTACTGGTCAAGTCTTAGCCATAGACGGCGGTTGGTCATTGAGTGAAGGGAACTAAAAATGAGTTATACTATTGGAATAGATTTGGGAGGCTCACACGTCAAGACGGTAGTTGTATCGCCTGAAGGCGAAACAATCACCAAGCATAATTTACCCTTCGATCCTTCAATCAAAATGGATTGGGGCCGCTGCATTAAACAGACCATAGAAGAAACACAAGTAAAACAGGGAGGGCCCGCTGACAATGTCGGATTATCCGCCCCTGGACTAGCCGCCTTAGATGGCAGCTGCATCATTCATATGCCAGACAGACTAGAAGGATTAGTCAATCTGGACTGGCAAGATTATCTAAATCTTGAAAAACCAGTACCGGTAGTTAATGACGGACATGCCGCCTTACTAGGAGAAGCTTGGCTAGGAGCCGCAAAAGGGTTCAAAAATGTTATCCTACTAACACTGGGCACAGGAGTCGGAGGAGCTGCTCTGGTTGAAGGAAAACTCTTAAGAGGCCGAACAGGTAAAGGCGGTCATTTTGGTCATACAAGTCTCGGACCTGGACGCCCACTTGATATTTGTAATTGCCCGAATAGTCTCGAATTGGCAATTGGAAATTGCTCTGTTCCAGAGCGCTCCAATAATCGTTTTTCTCATACTGGCGAATTAATTTCCGCAATCGAAAACGGCGATAAACAAGCAGAAATAATATGGTTAAAATCCATTGAGGATCTGGCTGCAGCAATATGCTCATTTTCAAATATCCTAGACCCTGAAGCAATTATTATTGGAGGAGGAATCGCAAATGCTGGTGATCGACTATTTAAACCACTTTATGATTTTCTAGACCCTATCCTATGGAAAACCGACGACTATAAATTGAAATTAATTCCAGCGGAACTAGGGGATTTAGCAGGTGCATATGGAGCTGCTGCTCATACCATTGGAATTTTAGATTCCAAGTAACTTTTCTGCTTTCGCTATCGAGCATACTTCATCATTCTGCAAAACCGTTTGCCAACCTAAACGGTTCCCAGTCTCGATATTCTCTAGACGATCGTCGATGTACAAAATCGCCTCTCCAGACTTCATCGTCTTCTTCTCTACTACACGATAAATTGGTTCATCTGGCTTCATCCCTTTCTCTTGAAAAGATAAAACATAGAAATCAAAATCATCATAAAATGAATACTGTTTAGAAATATATTGAATGGCAATTTCGTTTGTGTTTGAAAAAACACAAATAGGAAGACCTGCTTTCTTAACCCTCTTAAAAAAATTAAGCATCATCTCCATAGGGGAAAAAATATCCGAAAAGAAATCCACAAACTCAGAAAGCCCCCCTTGAAAACCAGCACCATTTCTAACATAAGAAAAAAACTCATCGGTAGTAATTTTGCCTGATTCGTAATCATATTGGACCGATGAATTTATTAATTCGCGAACCTTATCAATTCCAACATCACTTCTTTCCGCAAAACGACGAATAGCAATGTCATAATCAAAATCTAACAATACTTTACCAAGATCAAACACAACGACTTCTGGTGTTTGCATACTCAATCCACCTCCAATTCTCTTCTTCCCTCTAAAGCTTGGCTTAGTGTTAATTCGTCAGCAAATTCCAAGCCAGATCCTGCTGGAAGACCATGGGCAATGCGAGATACATCAACGTTTTGTTTACATAAACGTTTAGCCAAATAGTGACTGGTAGCATCCCCTTCAACGTCCGTGCCAAGCGCAATAATTACTTCTTTAACTTCACCATTAACCAAACGCTTTTCCAACTCATCCAACCGCAATTCCTCGGGACCTATTCCATTCATTGGCGAAACTTTCCCTCCAAGAACATGGTATACCCCTCGAAACGCGCCTGACTTTTCAACATTTAAAATATCTACTGCTCGCTCTACCACACAAATCAATCGCTTATCTCTCGACGGATTCGAACATATGTTACAAGGGGTTTTTTCAGTCAAACCTCCGCATTCATCACACTCGACAATCTGCTTTCTTGAACTGACTAAAACCTCCGCTAAGCGATTGGAAACAATACTGTCAGCCTGAATTAAATGAAGAGCAAGTCGTTCAGCTGAACGAGGCCCTACACTAGGTAGTTTGTTTAACTCAGCTACCAGCGCTTCAATTGGTTTAGGAAGCGAAGCCACAAAAATACTAAAACCCTGGTAATCCCATACCTCCAGCACCTCCTGTAAGTTTACCCATCTCAGATGCTTGAGTTTCTCTGCCTTTCTCAAGAGCCTGATTAACCGCTCCTAGAACCATATCCTCAAGCATTGAAATATCGTCTGCATCAACTGCATCAGGATCAATCTTAATAGCCTTTACCGCTCCATCACATGTAGCCGTTACTTGGACTGCTCCACCACCACTGGAAGCCTCAACGACTTTATCAGCCAATTGAGCTTGCGCCTCCTGCATCTGTCGCTGCATTTTCGCAGCTTGCTTCATCAATTTACCTATACTTGCCATATAAAACCTTGTTACTTACGCACTTCAACAATCCGACCTTTGAATAACTCCAAAGCCTTTTGTATGAGTGAATCATTTTTAAACTCTTCGGGGTCAAGCTTCTCTGGTTGCGGCTCCCTTTTCAACTTCTTCACCTCATTGGGCTCTGGCTGACTATCGTCATTCGACACAACATCAGAATCAACTTGAGGCAAATCACCTATTGGCTCAAGCACCGGTGGTTTAGTCACGCTATCTTCTGGTGGCGGATCATCCACAAATCGAAACTGCACATTGTCATGTCCAAGCACCTCGATTTGCTTCGCAAGCATATCATGGTTCCGTTGATTATCTACCAATGCCAAATGATCCGCACTTAAACCAATAACAAAAATACCATTTTCGAATGAAACTGGCTGCGAACGCTGGAAATACGTCTGCATAAATGGGCTTGCCTTACTTGCCGCAGCCAGAAGTTGCTTCCATAATCCATCTAAATCACTCGCATCAACTACATTTTGATCAGGTTTAACAACAGGAGCCGGTTTTACGATAGGAGCCGGTTGTTTATTATGATCATTAGAAATCGACGCTTTAGAAGATGTTTGAACAGAGATTAAAGCATCTTCATTCTTAATTTTTTTAAGCTTATCAAGAACCTCATCAAGTCCCATTGAAGCTTTAGCTTGTGCCGCCTTGAGCAGCGAAACCTCAAGTAAAATTTTCTTTGAAGTGGCTAGGCGCAACCTGCTTTCACAGTCGGTCAACACATCTAAAACCCGGGCCAAATCCTTTTCAGTCGCAAGCTCTTTACCTCTCTTTATCGCATTGGCTTCGGCTTCGCTTATTTCAAGCATTCCTAAATCTCCCTTGGATACAGTAAATACTAATCGATTTCGCATATGACCAAGCAAGTCACCGATCAAACGTCCCAGATCTTTTCCCTGCCCCGCCAATACATTTAATTCAGTCAAAACCCGTGTAGAATCAACAGCAAGAATAGCATCAGCCAAAGAAAAAAGTTGTTCTTGTGCTGTTAGTCCAAACATCGAAAGCACATCAGCTTCGGTAATATTATCACCGCAGAAGCTGATAAGTTGATCGAGTGCCGACTCAGCATCGCGCATACATCCTTCAGCTCCACGAGAGATCGCATAAAGCGCTTCCTCTTCAGCATTAACACTCTCATTGCCACAAATAAATTTAAGATGACTCGCAATCAGATTAACCGGAATACGCCTGAGATCATAACGCTGACATCGGGACATTATCGTTGGTAAAACCTTTTCGGGTTCTGTAGTAGCAAACATGAATTTTACATGTTCCGGAGGCTCCTCCAACGTTTTAAGCAAGGCATTGAAAGCCTCTTTAGTAAGCATATGAACCTCATCGATAATATAAATTTTATACTTCGACGAAGCAGGGGCGTACATGACTGTATCTCGCAGCTCTCTAATTTCGTCTATCCCCCTATTACTTGCACCATCAATCTCAAGTACATCAATAGAACGGCCCTCGGCAATTTCATTCGCCTTAACATCATCATCAGGAAAATCGATCCTCGGTCCGTCTGTGCAATTAAGACACTTAGCAAAAATTCGGGCTAATGTTGTTTTTCCCGTCCCACGCGGACCACAAAACAAATATGCATGCGCAATCCGGTCACTGCTGATAGCATTAGCTAGCGTCTGACTAACATGATCTTGACCAACAACATCACTAAACCGTTGCGGGCGGTATTTGCGAGCTATAACCTGATATGACACTGGGAGAACCATACTCATTAACAGCAAAACTGAAAAGCGCAATACATCAGCCTAAGTCCGAACTTGTAAGACTCAACGGAATCTGGACACTGGGCATGCGCTTCAAGCGCCTAAAAAATGACAAACAATATTGAAGCACGTTTAGCGGTATGTAGTTGGTCTCTTCAACCTGAGACTCCCGAGGAACTAATCGCTCAACTAAGGGAAATAGGTCTTTCTCGAGTTCAACTAGCACTGGACCCTATCCGAGATAACCCTGATATTTGGAATAAAACACCAGAACTTTTCGCTGCTGCAGGCATAGAAATCGCATCAGGCATGTTTGGAACCATTGGAGAGGATTATACTACACTAGAAACAATAAAAGAAACTGGAGGGGTACTGCCAGACCAACATTGGGAAGCAAACTGGGAAGGTATCAAAAAAATAGCTGAAATCGCCAATGAATTGAGCCTCAAATTGATTACTTTTCACGCCGGCTTCTTACCTCATGAAGAATCAGATCCTAACTTCAAAAAATTGATGAGTCGTATCGAACAAATTGCTGAATTATTTTTCGAAAAGAATATTGACCTCGGTTTTGAAACTGGACAAGAAACTGCAGATACACTGAAGTTGTTTCTCGAAAAACTGAACAGACCGAGCGTTGGAGTGAACTTCGATCCAGCAAATATGATTCTATATGCAAAAGGTGATCCTATTGAAGCACTTAACACTCTTTCGCCATTCCTAAAACAATGTCATATTAAGGACGCGACAACTACAAAAGAACACGGGACATGGGGTGAAGAGGTCACCGTCGGAACAGGCGAAGTCGATTGGCCAGCTTTTTTCGCTGCACTCAATTCGCTAGGGTTTGAGGGTGATTGCTGTATTGAACGGGAGGCTGGCGATCAGCGTATTATCGATATTAGAACCGCAAGAGAATTTGTAGCAAAACTTTGAATCATGGATAAAAAAAATGTAAACATTGGCATCGTTGGACTCGGCTTCATGGCCGTAATGCATATCCGTGCTTACCGCCAGGTTAAAGGAGCTAATATCGCAGCAATATGCAATCCTAGCGGAAACCGTCTTGATGGTGATTTCAGCGATGTTTTTGGAAATCTAGATTCTGGAGATCCAGTTAAGTTAGATATGTCGCAAGTAAAACCCTACCAAGATTTCCAAGAACTAATTAATGACAAGTCTATTGATGTTATCGACATTTGTACGCCGACTCATACACATCTGCAACTTGCCAAAGCAGCGTTAGCCTCTGGAAAGCATGTAATTTGCGAAAAACCGCTCGCTAGAACACTCGAAGATGCAAAAGAAATCTCTACTGCTGCCAAAAATGCCAAGGGCAAATTTATGACTGCCATGTGCCTACGTTTTTGGCCTCAATGGGCATGGCTTAAGAAAGCCGTCGAAAGCAACCAATACGGCAAGGTTCTAGGCGCTCATTTCCAACGAATTGCAGAGCCTCCAGCATGGGGTCAGGGATCATACTTTGATGGCAAAGTATCTGGAGGAGGTTTATTCGATCTACATGTCCACGACACTGATTTTGTCCAACATGTATTCGGTAAACCTATATCAGTTTTCTCTTCTGGTTTTAGCAAAGTTAGCGGGGCAATTGATCACGTCCTTACACAATATGAAGTCAAATGTGGTGCGAAGGTAAGCGCCGAAGGCAGTTGGGCTATGTCTCCTGGCTGGGGGTTCAATATGTCATTCCGCGTCATTTTCGAACAAGCTACAGCTGACTACGATATTGCTCGAGAAGATGAACCGCTGAGACTTTTTGAAGAAGGCCAAGAAAAGAAAGTAGTTGAGTGTGATGGTATAGATGGCTATGTCGGGGAAATGACCCACCTAATCGAATGTATACAGCTAGACCAACAACCTAGTGTATCGGCTGATGATGGCCTGAGCGCAGTGGAAATATGCACAGCTGAGGAAGAATCAGCTAGAACCGGTCGAATTGTCACTATTAGATAATTTTTGCTATAAATACGAATCTGCGGCATTTTTAAAAAAACCGCTTGTCAACCCAGATGCTTGGTGTAGTTTCTGCACCCCTTTTTTATGAAGGCAGATATTCATCCAGAATATGTGGAATCGGCTATTCGTTGCGCCTGCGGTAACGAAATAAAGACTCGATCCACCAAAACTAATATTCTCATTGGCATTTGCAATGAGTGTCACCCATTTTACACCGGCCAACAAAAATTTGTTGATACAGCTGGGCGCGTGGACAAATTCCAGCAACGAATGGCAAAAACCAAAGCTGCAAGAGAAGCCGCCAAGGAAGCCGCCGGAAAAAAATCTAAAAAGACAACTCACTAGACTAATTTCAAAAGAACGCCCGCGGTGTATCCTTGTGTTACCGCGGGCGTTCTTTTTTTTTGAGACTATGAATCTCCTGCCACATATCGAACAATTTCGGAAACGACGAGATGAATTGGAAAGTGCCCTCAGCTCTCCTGATGTGGCGAATAATAACAAAAAGTTCCTCGAAATGACCTTGGAATATTCTCGCATGAAAAATCTTGCAGAATTGGGCGAGCGATATCTAAAAGTCATTAATAATATCAATGACAACAAGAAACTAGTTCAGACGGAACCCGCTGAATCCGAATTATCAGTATTAGCAAAGGAGGACTTGCAAATCTTAGAGGAGGAGCATAGCAAATTAGAACTCGAATTGCAGTTTGGAATCATCCCACCAGATCCTGCAGACTCGCGTGATACGATTGTAGAAATCAGAGCCGGTGCTGGTGGTGCTGAATCCGCACTATTTTGCAGTGATCTTCATCGGATGTATATTCGCTATGCAGAAAGCCAAGGATGGAGAGTTGAACAAATGGATGCCAGTGTATCAGATCTTGGAGGATACAAAGAAGTCATATTCGGAATCAAAGGGCAAAACGTATTTAAAAAACTAAAATTTGAAAGCGGTGTTCATCGTGTGCAACGCGTACCTGAGACAGAAACCCAAGGTCGAGTCCATACCAGCACAGTCACAGTCGCTGTTCTACCTGAAGCCGAAGAAGTTGATATCAAATTAAATCCTGACGAACTCGAAATCAATGTTTGCCGGGCATCCGGCCCAGGAGGTCAGGGTGTTAATACCACAGACTCGGCTGTACAGATTCAGCACAAGCCAACCGGAATGATTGTTCGCTGTATGGATAGCCGTTCACAACAGAAAAACAAAGAACAGGCAATGAAAGTGCTACGATCTCGATTACTTGAAATTAAGATTGCCGAAGAACATGCGAAATATGCAGCTGAACGTAAGGCGCAAGTTGGAACAGGCGAACGAAACGAACGCATTCGTACTTATAACTTTTCTCAAAATCGAGTAACTGACCATCGCATAGACATTACCTTGTACAATCTCCCTACATTTATTGAAGGCGAAATTGAAGATATTGTCTCAGCGCTACTAGCCAACGATCTTAAGGAACGACTTGCCGCACTTGAATAAAATAACAAATATGGAACCAGAAGGACTAATTTTTGATTGCGATGGAACACTTGTTGACACTATGCCCATTCACTTCAAGGCATGGAGCATAACAACAAAAAAATATGGGCTCATTTTCCCTGAAGATAGATTTTATGCACTTGGTGGAGTCTCACCTTTTGAAGTGCTTCGCATACTATCGTCAGAACAAGGAGTTAAAATCGATTCCGAGGCAGTAACACTCGAAAAGGAATCAACATATATGCAACTCATCAGCGAGGCGAAAGAGATCCCAGAAGTCATGGAGATAGTCCGAGCTAACTACGGAAAAAAACCTATGGCTGTAGCTTCCGGAGGCACAGCCGAAACCGTTGTAGGCATCTTAAATCACTGTAGTATTAAAAAATATTTTGATATAATCGTCACTAGTGAAGATGTAGATAACCCTAAACCAGCGCCAGACACATTTCTTGAGGCCGCACGAAGGATGAATGTTGCACCAGAGAAATGCCAAGCGTATGAAGACGCTGACATGGGCATTAAAGCAATAATTGCTGCAGGAATGGAGGCTGTTGATATTCGCCTCATGATCAACCAGAATTAGTTCAAATAATGAAAGGACTTCCAGGATTTCGCGATTTTTACCCTGAGCCGCTTCCAACAGCGGACTCATGGAGTCTAGATTTACGTCAGTATATTTTTAAAACATGGCGAAGTACCGCAGAACGATATGGCTTCCGTGAATACGATGGCCCACCAATAGAGGACCTAGAACTTTACACAAAAAAAAGTGGGGAAGAGATTGTTGGTCAATTATACAACTTTTCCGACAAGGGAGATCGAAAGGTTTCTCTACGGCCGGAAATGACTCCAACGCTAGCCCGAATGGCGGCCTCGCACACACGAAACTACAAGAAGCCCATTAAATGGTTTTCTATACCCCAATTATTTCGATACGAACGCCAACAAAAAGGCCGACTACGTGAACATTTCCAACTTAATGCCGATATAATTGGCGAAGAACATTTATCTGCTGATGCTGAACTAATTTCCCTACTTATCGACACTCTTCGCAACCTAAAACTAACAAAAGAAGATTTTTTCGTGCGACTTAGCAGTCGCCAAGCTTGGCAAGACTTCTTTGAAAAAAACGGAGGTGAACAGAACAATGCCTACGCATTTTACCAAGTCATAGATAAACTAGAACGAGAAGACCCGAAAGTATCCAATGATAAATTAACCAAAATGGGATTCTCCTATGATCAGGTAAACGAATTCATCTTGAAAGGACAACCGACCGAAGAACTCTCAGCCATAATTGAAAATATTGAGGCCCGAGGTTTAGGAGATTTCATTGAAATAGACTATAGAATAATACGAGGATTAGCTTATTATACGGGACCTGTCTACGAAGCTTTCGATAAACGTGGTAAATTCCGAGCAATTGCTGGGGGAGGACGCTATGACCACTTGGTTAATCTCATCTCCGGAGGTAGAACCAGCCTACCAGCTCTTGGATTTGGGATGGGTGATGTCGTACTCACAGAACTACTCAAAGATCGCAATCTTATCCCTGAACTTAGTCAAACGATTAATGTTTTTGTTCAAATCACAGATGAATCTATGCGTAACACTTCGCTTGGGCTCATCCAGCAACTTCGGCAAGCCGGCATTACTACCGAATATCCTCTGCTAAAGACTAAACCGGATAAACAATTCAAACGCGCCTTCGAACTGAACGCTAAATGGCTAATTACTATCGAAAGTGACAATCAGGCAACTATAAAGAATCTCGAAAGTCGTAAAGAAAAAATTTGCCCCATCGATGATGTTACTGAAATAGTCAAATCGAAATTATAAGTCTTAATTTTGATTGGGATTTGCTTGAGCTTTATCATCAGAACATGGATTTGTTGAAACTTGATATGGCACAACAAACGCTTCGTTAAAATCGAAGCCATTGGCAAAATCTGCAAGTGAATCGTTCTCAGTCTTTGCTAAAAGATTATTTTCAACGAGGTTGAAAACGATCTCTCCGAAATCCTCTGTCGAATAAACACCCCATTCGTTAAGTAGAGTGTTACTCATAGGTCCATAATTATCAATTGCGTATTGACGAAGTCCATTAGTTAACTCCTGACCACTAATATGACAAGGCTCACTGCTATTCGATTCTTTGGCTAGTTTGTGCTGGGTATAATCTAATCCTTCACGAATAAAAAAGTAAGCATCTCTGTGGTATCGATCGTCCTTATCAAGAATTTGATCTAAAATCTCATTATAATCAAAAGGCTGCATCTCAATATTTAAAAAATATATAGCACATTATCCATCTAAACAATCTTACACTTTAATATTCAAGTGTAATCAAACAGCCACAATGTTTACCAATTTCCCAGGAACAACGATCACTTTTTTTACTTTTTTCTCCTCAATATGTCGCTTCACATTTTCGCTTTTCAATGCAAGCTTCTCAATTTCAACACTGCCTATATCAGCGGGTACTTGTAATCGGTCGCGAACTTTACCGTTTACCTGAACAGCCATTTCAATTGATGTCTCCACAAGATACTTTTCATCAAAAACAGGCCAAGGATAATAAGCAACCGATCCGTCTTGATTATTGGCTTTAGAATATAATTCTTCAGCAATATGCGGAGCAAAAGGAGCGAGAAGGAGTAAAAAATCTTTTAGAACTGAAATTGGGCGTAATTCCCAATTCGATACTTCATTAACAAAAACCATAAGTGCAGAAATAGCAGTATTAAATCGTAGATGTTCCATATCTTCGGTCACTTTTTTTATACACGTGTGAAGCACCTTCATCTGCTCTTGGGTAGGAGCAATATCCACTACATCAATACTAAGTTTAAGTTCGGTAAGTAATTCTGATCCCTTCTCAGGAGACAACATCAACTGCTGCTCAAATTTTTTCTCAGTTTGTTCATCAATGAACATTCGCCAAACACGACCAAGAAATCGATAAACTCCTTCCACTCCTTTGGTATTCCAAGGTTTAACCATCTCCAATGGCCCCATAAACATTTCATACAAACGTAAAGCATCCGCACCAAATTCCTCAAGGATATCGTCGGGATTAACTACGTTGCCACGCGATTTGGACATCTTTTGTCCATCCTCACCAAGAATTAATCCTTGATTGACTAGTTTATAAAATGGTTCCGGTGTAGAAACATAACCTAAATCAAACAAAGCCTTATGCCAAAAACGAGCATAAAGAAGGTGCAAAACTGCGTGCTCGGTCCCCCCCACATACAAATCAACACCCGGTGTAGCTTCATTATTAGCAGTCCCCATCCAATATTTTTCTGCGGCTTCCCCAACAAATCTACCGCTATTTGCAGCATCTAAATACCGCAAATAATACCAGCAGCTTCCTGCCCACTGCGGCATAGTGTTGACTTCACGGACTAATCCATCGTCCACTTTACACCATTCTTGGGCTCTGGCTAAAGGTGGATCACCTGACCCTGTAGGTTTAAAGTCAGTTAAATCTGGAGGCAAAACAGGTAAATCGGCCTCATCTAAAGCAACATGTCCCCCATCGTTCCAAACAATTGGGAACGGTTCTCCCCAGTAACGTTGTCGACTAAACAACCAATCACGCAACTTAAAATTGATAGTCCTAGAACCAAGCGCTTTTTCCTCAAGCCAGTCTATAATCCTAGCCTTAGCTTGCTGAGTAGAAAGGCCATCAAGAAAATCCGAATTAACAGCAATACCTTCTCCTGAAAAACCAAGTGAGTCTTGCCCATCTGGAGACTGAACAACTACCTCGATAGGTAATTCGAATTTCTCAGCAAATTCCAAATCACGTGAATCATGAGCCGGCACTGCCATAATCGCTCCGGTTCCATATCCAGCCAGCACATAATCTGCAGTCCAAATTGGTAACCATCGACCATTAACTGGGTTTAAGGCATAAGCACCTGTGAAAACACCACTTTTTCCCTTAGCTAAATCGGTTCGCTCTAAATCGCTCTTTTTTGACGATTCTGCCTGATAGGATTGAACCTCAAGAAGATTCTCATCCTTAACAATTTCATCAATCAAATCACTCTCTGGAGAAACAACCATATAAGTGGCCCCAAATAATGTATCTGGGCGAGTAGTAAAAACCGTGATATTAGTGTCTGAATCTTTAACCTGAAAAGTTACCTCTGCCCCCTCAGAACGACCAATCCAATTGCGTTGCATCTCCTTCAAGGAATCACTCCACTCTATACCATCCAGATCATCAAGAAGACGCTGTGAATAGGCAGTGATACGTAACATCCATTGGCGCATAGGCTTACGAACTACAGGAAACCCTCCCACCTCACTAACTCCATCCTTAACCTCCTCATTAGCAAGAACGGTTCCAAGCTCAGGACACCAATTGACCGGAGCCTCTGAAACATAAGCCAAGCGATGAGAATCAAGCCAAGAACGCTTTTGCTCGTCTGTTGATATATCCGCTGGATAATCTAAAGTCTCTATGGGTTCGGCTTTAGAGGTCTCTGGATTAAACCATGAGTTATATAGCTGTAAAAATATCCACTGAGTCCAGCGAAAATACTGGGGATCTGTAGTATCTACTTCACGACTCCAATCATAGCTAAAACCCAGCGATTGAATCTGCCTTTTGAAGTTGGCTACATTAGTCTCAGTCGTTATTCGCGGATGCTGTCCAGTTTTTATCGCATACTGTTCAGCTGGTAAGCCAAATGCATCCCACCCCATAGGATGCAACACATTAAAGCCTCGCATACGCTTATATCGCGCCAAAATATCCGTAGCCGTATAACCTTCCGGATGCCCAACATGCAAACCTGCCCCCGATGGATATGGGAACATATCCAGAATGTAGTACTTCGGTATGCACTCAGGAGCAGCATTTTTGTGACGTTCGCGAAACGGATGTCCGGTTGGAGCACTCTCACCTGGATTCCAAGAACGGAATACTTCTCCATTATGCCAGAATTCCTGCCACTTCGGCTCGAATAATTGAAAAGGGTATTGTCTTCGCATTCGTGCGATTAAAATTATCTATTAACGATTTAGCTACAGTAATCAGACATCAAGATTATAATCAGTCACTGCACCTTGAGAAGCGGATGTAACCGCACTGGCAAACTTCGCCAACACTCCCTTGGTATAACGAGGTTTGGGTTTTCGCCAAATTTTTTTACGTTTTACCAAATCACTCTTAGACACGTGAAGTAACAGTTGATTCTGCTCTGCATCAATTGTAATCGAATCACCATTTTTCACTAAGGCCAAAGGACCACCTGCATAAGCTTCGGGAGTGATATGCCCCACTACAAAACCGTGCGTACCACCAGAAAATCGACCGTCAGTTATCAAAGCAACATCATCCCCTAATCCCGCACCCATGATTGCCCCAGTTGGACCAAGCATTTCTCTCATTCCGGGTCCTCCTTTCGGCCCCTCATAACGTATCACTATAATATCCCCCTTCTTAATTCTGCCACTGAGGATAGCTTTCATCGCTTTCTCCTCTGAGTCGAAGGGCCTAGCTATACCAGTAAAACTCAATCCTTCCTTACCTGTAATCTTGGCCACACTCCCAGCAGGCGATAGATTACCATAAAGTATACGAAGATGGCTGTCATTTTTGATCGGCTTACTTAGTGGCTGAATAATCTTTTGACCTTTGCGATAAGGTTTAACTTTAGATAAATTTTGCGACATCAACTTACCAGTCACCGTTAGACAATCTCCATGCAACAATCCTGCCTTTAGCAAAGTCTTCATCAACGGCTGAATTCCACCCACAGCTACAAGTTCACTCATTAAGTATTTACCACTTGGCTTAAGATCAGCCAAAACCGGAACCTTTTTACCAATACGAGAAAAGTCATCGATAGTTATATTAACATCGGCCGCATGAGCCATAGCCAGTATATGTAATACTGCATTTGTTGATCCTCCCAATGCGATCACCACGGTAATTGCATTCTCAAAAGCCTTCTTCGTCATGATATCACGGGGCTTAATACCTTTCTTGAGCAGATTATAAACAGCTGCTCCTGCCTCACGACTGTCACGCTTCTTTGCTGGACTAATCGCAGCCTGAGCACTGCTTCCAGGAAGACTCATCCCCATCGCTTCGATAGCACTAGCCATAGTATTAGCAGTATACATTCCACCACAAGAACCCGGCCCTGGGATAGCGCAGGAAGTTATATCTTCTAGGCCTTTATCTGATAGCTTATTGTTTGAATGCGCTCCAACCGCTTCAAAAACTGAAACGATATCAAGCTTTTTTGAATCACCGGTTACACAACCCGGAAGAATAGTTCCTCCATATACAAAAACCGCAGGACGATTCATTCTTGCAATAGCAATCATACAGCCTGGCATATTCTTATCACAACCGCCAATAGCAACATATCCATCCATGCACTCGCAACCAACGACTGTTTCTATCGAGTCAGCAATAACCTCTCTGGAGACCAAAGAATACTTCATGCCTTCCGTCCCCATTGAAATGCCATCAGAAATAGTAATCGTATTGAATACGATTGCCTTACCTCCAGCCTTGTTAGTCCCAATTTCAGCCTGCTTTGCTAGTTCATCAATATGCATGTTACATGGAGTTACATTGCTCCATGTAGAAGCCACACCAATGATCGGCTTCTTAAAATCCTCTGCTTTGAACCCTGTTGGATAAAGCATCGCCCGACTCGGAGCTCTGTCCGGGCCATCCAACATAACTGCTGAATGTGGGCGCATATTATGAATACCTTTCTTTTTGTTTGACGTTTTTCTCGCAGTCTTCTTCATTGCAAATCGACGGGCGGGCAGTCTCAACAAAAGATCGAACAAAAACAAGCCGTCATAATACATGCTAGGTGTTTGACAAATAAATCTTTTTTGAGAGATTTGTGGCGCATGAAAACATTTTTATCTCTACTACTAACAATAAGTGTAGCCAGCACCGTATGTGCTGAAAAACCCACACTTGATATTCCATTGAAAGATATAGACGGCAAGTCAACCAGTCTCAAGGCCCACAAAGGCAAAGTTATGCTTGTCGTCAATGTCGCTAGTCAATGCGGTTTAACCAAGCAATACAAACAGCTTCAAGCCATACACTCAAAGTATGCTAAACAAGGATTCACCGTACTTGGATTCCCTTGTAATCAGTTTGGAAGGCAAGAACCTGGCTCACCATTGGAAATTAAAAAATTCTGTAGCGACAACTACAATGTCACTTTTCCTTTGCACTCTAAGATTGAAGTTAATGGTGAAAATGCGCATCCATTATATAAGAAAATCAAAAAGGAATCTGGCGGTTCGGATAAGATTTCGTGGAATTTTGAAAAGTTTTTACTAGATGGCAACGGCAAGGTCATTAAACGTTTCTCTCCTCGAACAAAGCCTGATGCAAAAGAATTAACATCCGCAATTGAGAAGGCTCTAAATTAAAATCTAATTATATTTACTAGTAATAAAGCCCGGCTCTTAGCCGGGCTTTATGTTTAAATAGTTCAATTGAAATCAAAACCCCCAAATCAATGGAACAAAAAACCAAACAAGAAACGCCATGATTAGCGTAAGACCCAGTCCAGCTTTTACATAATCTGTAAATCGATATTTACCCGGCCCTGAAACTAGAATGCAAGCCGGCTCAAAAGGTGCAACAAAAGAGGAAGATGCGGCCATCATCACAGCTATCGCATATGTCTGGCCACTCACATCAAGTGTTTGAGCAGTCTGCATAGCCACGGGTAAAACCACAAGCGCTGCTGCCGCATTGGACATCGTCTGTGTTAGAAACATGGTAAGTAAAATAAATCCGGCCAATACCATTCTTGGACTGTCAAAAGCACTTTGGATACCAGCTGCCAACCAATTAGCAGTACCAGATTCACGCATCGCAGCACCAAACGCCGTCATTCCTCCTATAACAATCAACACACGCCAATCAATCACCTCATATGCCTTTTGCATAGTTATACATCCAGTTGCCACTGTCATTGCAGCTGCGCTTAAAAAACAAACTGGTAAAGGCGCTAAATTGAAACCACCGGCCAAAACGGCAAAACCAAAAAAAGTGAGTGCCATAAAACCTTTTCTGCGTCGATCCGCACTTGGGGCTTCATTAACCTCAAGACTTACAAGGTTTGTATCATTCTCCAAGGCTTGTAAACGATCTATGGAGCCTTGCACCAATAACAAATCGCCAGCACGAAGTTTAATTACCCCAAGTTTACGACCCAATACTTGCCCGTGCCGGTAGATCGCAAGCACTGCCAACCCAAAGCGCTGCCGAAAATTCGCCTCCTTCAGTGAATGACGAATCAGCGTAGACTTAGGGGTAATTAATAATTCAGCAATTTTAGTTTCCTCAGTCTGAAGTGTGTCATCTTCCAATTTTGTCTCTGCCTTGATTTCAATGCCGCTAGCATCCTTAAC
>NYWG01000078.1 GCA_002684915.1 Verrucomicrobiales bacterium | reverse complement strand
CGAAGTCACTTTAGAACTGCCTCCCGGAAAACATACACTACAGCTAGTGTTGGGCGATTGGATTCACTTGCCGCATAATCCCCCTGTCATTTCCGAAAAAATCACAATTACGGTAAAAAAGTAACCCTCAATATATTAGTTTTTAAAACAACCCTAGCATCTGGCTGGGGTTTTTTTATAAGCTTAATCAAGCGATTGACTTGACCTAAAAGACTAGTAACAGCACAACCTCTACATGCTCTTCCGTTTTCTCACAGCTATTATATTTTTGTTAGCACTCCGGCAAATCGCTGAAGCCGAGCACACCCTACGTATAGATGCGGGACAGCTGAATCGTATAAGCACTCCAGTCAGATTCATATTACCTGATTCAAAACATGAGTACTGGAAACTTGTTGGCTCTAATAAACAATCTTTAGCGTTACAAGTCGACGAACACGGAGAAGGAACCTTTATAATTCCAAAATTAGTTGCCTTCCAAACAGTTATTTACAAACTAATCCCAACAACCCAACCAACACATCCAGCAATTGCAAAAGCAACAAGGAAAAACGGGAAACTGGAGCTATCAGTCGCAGGAAGAACTGTGCTTCATTATCAAGCAGAAAAAAGTAAATTACCTCGTAGAGACCTAGATCCAATCTACCGTAGAGGCGGATACCTTCATCCCGTATTAACCCCGGAAGGAACAATCATCACTGATGACTATCCTTACGACCATAAACATCATCATGGTATTTGGTTTCCTTGGACTAACACCATATTCGAGGGACGAAAACCAGACTTTTGGAATATGGGCAAGGGCACTGGAACAGTTGAGTTTACCGGCATTCAAAGTCAATGGAATGGGCCCGTATATGCCGGATTTCAAAGTTCACATCGTTTTGTGGATTTAATTGCCAATCCAAAAAAAACTGCTCTAAATGAAACATGGCGCCTAAAAGTTTATGCAATAAAGGCCATTGCACAAGATGGAGATGATTTGCCGCTCTATCATCTATTTGAATTGGAATCAGTCCAACGCTGTGCTGGCCCTAATAAAGTTAAATTCCCACAATATCGATACGGAGGGCTAGGGTTTCGTGGACATGGTGAATGGAACGGCAAGGAAAACACTTTTTTCCTGACTGCAAATGGTGAAAAGGATAGAATTAAAGCTCACGCGACCCGAGCACGATGGTGTCATATTAGTGGTAAAACCGACGGCAAATTAGGAGGGGTAGGGATTCTTTGCCACCCATCTAATTTTCGATTTCCTCAAGCGATGCGGATCCATCCAAAAGAACCATTTTTTAACTTTGCCCCTTCTCAGACAGGTGACTGGGAAATCAAACCTGGCAGGGACTATGTTTCACGATACCAATTTGTTGTAACAGATGGAGAACCTGATCCCATATTGCTAGAACGACTTTGGAATGATTACGCCTCCCCTCCAAGAGTTGAAATATATAAATAAAATAATTCGCTCAACTAAAAGGAACTGTTATTTAAAACACGGAATTAAGATTGGACTAAATAACCTCTTGAATAGGCTGGGCGTTGTTAGCTACCAAATAACGAGGGCGGCCATTTAAATCATTAACGGTTGCAGTATTCACGTCGATGCCAAGAGAGTGATATAAAGTAGCATGCATCTCAGGGAAAGTTACTGGGCGCTCAGTGGCTTCACCTCCTAGGCGGTCAGTAGCACCTATAACTTGACCATGCTTAAACCCTCCACAAGCAAGTAATGCGGTTGAAACACGTGGCCAGTGATCTCTTCCCGCATCCTTATTGATAGTCGGAGTTCGTCCAAATTCACCCCAACATACCACAGCAACATCCTTGTCCAATCCGCGGTTATGCAAATCCTCTACCAAAGCAGTAACTCCCTGATCTAGCATCGGAAAATCCTCTCGGGCACGTTTAAAGTTACCCCCGTGCCAATCCCAACGACTGAAAGAAAGCGATACACAACGAACACCTGCCTCGACCAAGCGGCGAGCGAGTAAAAAATGATCAAGCAATTTTGGAGCACCATCAGCTACATGCTTAGCCGAACCTCGGCCGTAACGATCCCGCAGCTTTACATCCTCCTTCTCAATATCAAGCGCATCAGAAAGCTTGCCAGATGTTAGGATTCCATAGGCTTGTTGGTTATATGCATCCATACCTTCCATTAGTCCGGAATTATCGATGTTACGCCTAAACTGATCAAAACTCCTTAGAAGTGCCTTTCTATCTTGAAGTCGCTGCAAAGTAATACCATTAAGCGTCATGTCCTCTTTTCCCTCAGCTGCTGGTCTGAATGCTGCATGAGCTGGCCCTAAAAACCCTGCTTTACCGGGATCACTCCATCGAATCTCACGAGTCTTAGGACACAACCCTATAAAAGGCGGGGTATCTGGATTCGTAGGGCCTTCAATTTTTGACAAGACAGAGCCAATACTAGGCCAACCACCAGGTGGTTCATTTTTCTTGGTTCGACCAGTCATGCACTGGTCCGCATCATGTGCACCAGTAGCTCCAACAATGGAACGAATCACAGTAAACTTATCCATCATCTTAGCCATACGAGGGAAAAGCTCACAAATCTGCGTACCAGGTACATTGGTAGAAATCGGCTTAAACTCGCCCCTCACTTCGCGTGGGGCATCCATCTTCAAATCCCACATGTCTTGATGAGGAGGGCCCCCAGGAAGAAAAAGATTTATAACCGCCTTATGCGAAGACCCGGTGGAAGCATTGGCCTCTAACTCAAATAAGTTGGCCATTGTCAGCCCACCAAAGCCCATAGCACCGATACTTATGAAGTCACGCCTAGCAATACCATCACAAAAATCAGGTTTACCGGCCTTACCTCCTGCGCTAATTCTTAACATTTAATTATCTACCTCCTTTTTAGAAAGCAAACTATCAAAAAAATAAGTTAATCAGACCTTGTCAATTGTAGGAATCTCAAACCCAGGTCGATTGAAATCCTTGAGCAAAGCATTAGCTGCATCAGCATTGTCGCCGGTATGAATTTCGTTTTCTGGATCAAAATTAAGCCAAGGTCCAACAGTGTAATTGGAGCCATCCTTCACTTTAACACCATTACTCATAACATCATGCAACCTTCCAAAATGCTCAAAAGCATCCTTATTATCACCAAATTGCCCAGCTTTTTTGTTGAACGGCACATTCTTTCCTAGTCGATAAGAATTATTAATTAAGTGGCCTACGACACAGCCATAATGAGCATCATGCACATTACCATTCGCCATCGAAGGATCGTTGGCACGAATGGCGTTAATAAAACTCCCCCAATTTCCTCCAGGGGTTATCTTTCCATCAGGAATATCTAACTTCTCTCCCTTTTCACTGCCCTTTGCAAAGTATTCGTTACGTATAATTTTACCACCGTCCTCAAAGTAATACTCATTTTCAACCTGGCGCTGATATCCCTTGTAGTTCACATTGCGAACATTGAAAAATAATTGTTGGCCATTGGGATACTCAGCAATTCCAAACATACTGTTTGGAGTTTCCCCTTGATCACCCCACTGAAACCTCCCACCAATTGCCATCACACGAGTTGGATTGGTTAGCTTAGGATCCATTGCCCAACGCGCGACATCCAACTGGTGAGTGCCTTGATTATTTAGATCTCCATTGCCAGTTTCCCAAAACCAATGCCAATTGTAGTGGACGTAGTTTGCATGAAACGTATCAATCACCGCAGGGCCTCTCCATAAGTTCCAATCCAAATTGGATGGAGAAACTGAAGGGCTCTTAAATCCTATCCCTCCACGAGGCTTACAACAGTATCCGTAAGAAATTTTAAGGTTACCAAACTTACCGGCATTAATCATCTCGTGTAGTCCGGCTATTTTCGCATTACTACGGTTTTGTGTTCCATGTTGAATTACAACACCATATTTCTTCTGAGCTGCAACCGCTATCCGGCCTTCCCTAACATCATGACTCATTGGCTTCTCAACATAGACATGTTTACCAGCTTGAGCACCCCATATAGTCATCAATGCGTGCCAATGATTAGGGGCCGCAGTAGAAATGGCATCAACTGACTTATCTGCAAGTGCAACGCGAATATCAGCAGCTCCCTTAGGAGAATAATTACCTTTACGCTTAACCTCCTCTACTCGACGGGAAACAGACTTGGCATCAGGATCAACGAGATAAGCGATCTCAACATTTTTTTGCCCCATAAAACCACCAATATGGCTTCCTCCGCGCCCGTTCAATCCAGCTACTGCTATACGAACACGATCATTCGCCCCAATAATCTTCGCGCGGCCCTTTGTGCCACTAATCACAGCTGCCGTTCCAGCAGCTAAAGAGGCCTTCAAAAAGCTGCGTCGTGTTGTACTTGGTTTTTTCATAATAATTTTCTTATAAATTCGGTTGTTAAAAGTCTTCGGGCTGGAGGAAATACTTGCACACTAACCTAAATTGTCAACTACTCCAGAAAGCAAAACCAATGCCCTAGCTTCAAGAAAAAGTACTGTTTATAAAGCGATAAACAGCTTTATTTATTCAATAAATAAAGGTCAAACCAATCGAGAAATACTTTTAACTCGCCTTCAACCGGATGTCGCCAGCCATGATCCTTATTACCAGCCACAAATAGTTTAGAAGGAATCCCTGCCTCTTTAAGTTTTGTATCAAATATACGCGATTGCTGAATGGGGACGAGTTTATCTTTGTCTCCATGAATCAACAATACCGGCGGATCATCTGAAGTGATATGCACAATTGGAGAAAGCTTCTTATAATATTCAATTCGGTCTGCCCTATTTTCAATACGCTCAAACCTCTTTGTGTTATCCGACCATTTATGAAAATCAAAGGTTGCATCCGCCTTAAACCCTCGAGAGTGAAAATGCTCTAGGATGGTTATATTCTTCTTTCCAAAATTCACCATATCCGTACCCGGAAAATAAACAGCCGCAGCCTGGACTCTAGAGGAGATACGATCAATTGGATCACTAGCTGCGATATCAGAATCCTTTGATGCCGTTGCAAGAAACAAAGCTAATTGCCCTCCAGATGAGCGACCTGTTACGCCTAACTTATTTCCTTGAATACCAAATCTCTTAGCGTGATATCGAATATATCGAACTGCCCGAGGTAAATCTTTCACAATCTCCTGAAGTGCAAATTTAGGCTGGCTGCTATGCATGACTGCAAAAATCGTATAACCATGATTAAGTAGAGTAGTAAAATTAGGATTATTGCTGAGCTGCGGAATAGATCGTCGACTCGAATTCATCCCACCACTAATCACCCATATCACACCAGCTCCGTTTTGTTTTTCCGGCGTGAAGACGTCCATCAACAAACCAAGACCATGCTTATTGCCGTAAACGATGTTCTCCTGCTGAATAAAATCAGCAGCGCTTATTTTTGAAATCCCTGATGTTCCTGTGATGAGGATCACAGCGAGAAGGGCCTTCGATGAACTGCTCATTATTCCACTTTCGATGTGTTTGGCGAAATTATCTGGTGTGTCCATTTACCTTCGAAACTCAGTTGATGAACTTCACTATTTTCGCCCTGATAAAGGTAGTGGCGTGTGCCGGTTTTGGCATTAGCCCATCCGTAAGGGCTTCCCTTTGCCTGTGGCGCATCGCCCAGCTCACTTGGATTGGTCAAGATCCACTCTTCGCCCTGAAGCACACTCTCTAATATGTCTCCTTCAGGATTACGGAATGCTAGATAGTGCCGGTCATTTTTCGTGTCAAGGAACAGCGCAAAATCGCCATACAATTGATCGGTGGTGTGAGCAACATGATACTGGTTCTTAAATCGCTGCCCGATCTCCTTAGCGTAAACCAGCGCATTGCGTTCTCCCTCATAGGTAAAGTAACCCGGGACACGGCGACGCTCGTTCCAGTCGAAGATGAACGGCGGACGCCTGGGCCAATCGCGAGCAACGTGGAAAACAGTATCGCGCCTGCCTTTAACCGTCAGGCCAAGCGGTTGTCCAATTGCGGGCAGACGATGAACGCCTTCAGTGATCCATGAGCGATTTTTCGGTGTGGCTGAGTCTAGATTGAGCGACTGTTCGTATGTCACCCCAAACATTGAGCGATAAATCACACGCAACATTGAACCGTCCAGCGAGGCAATTATTCCTCCCTCAGCACGCGGCATAGCTGGAAGCGGGAACTGCCGCCACTGCCCGTCAAACCAAAGTTCACGCATCTCCCCAAGTTCATCTACATAAACCACGTGCGGCACGCTGTTCGCAACCACCACCGAAGGATCTGCAGCCGCCTTAGGAAGGTCCAGCATCTTGGTCAGGTTTTGCCGCGACCACTTCACATTCGTCCCGGGATTCGATGCGCTAGCGTACTCGTAAAGATGTCCGTCTGCACCACGACAGACGAGGCGGCGCTCATCTTTTGTTAAGGCAAATAATGCAGGCCGGCCGGAGGCGGGCGGTGAGAGGGGCAGGGTGGAAACAGCCCAGTCGTTACTGTTGGGCTTAGCCACGAGTTCCATCCATTTGCCATCAGCGTTTAGATGGGCCAGGTGCCTAAAACCGGCTTTATTTTCCAGCCGAGCAATACCGTGATTAGAAACCGGTTTGTTGCGGAACGCAAAGTAGTCGTCTGTCCACTTACCGAAATTCTCCCCCGCGATGCGCCCGAACTTCTTGATCTCTTCAATCTGCCGGCGCCAAATCTTGATGTCATATTTACTTGCCCGATATTCGTGCTCGATCTCCTTTGCGATGGCATCACTTAACTGCCGGGTTCGGCGTAGCACGTTCTCCTCTAATAATGCCCCATCCAGATGCCGGCGAACCTCCGCCTGATAATACTCACGGTATTCCGGGTTGCCGAGTAGCGCGATAAACATCTTTCGCTTTGTACTGAAGCCGTACGCGCCGCCGCTGTCAATAAACGCGTATGAGTCGTTGTCAGGCTTGTACGGGCCGCCGCGGAAGCTCCACTCGGAGTCCCAGCACATGAATCGCCATTTACCATCCGGCAACTTGCGCGCGGCGTACCAGTTGTTGTGAGGCCAGTCGTAGTTCTGACCCCAAAGGTTCAGGATCATGTAAGTTGTGAAGTCCTCGATATCGACGCGCTTTTTAAGCGCCTCGTAATTCTCCTTCCGTGAAAGATCGGTTGAGCCAATGAAGCGGCCCAGTTCCTCCCAAGCATCACGCGTTCCACTGAGTATCGTATTGCCAGTTTTTATGATGTCGAATTCGCCCTTTCCAGTATGCGACGCCATGAATTCCTCGTCCATCCGTTCAACAAGGTTATACACCCCGTAGTTATTGCCGTTGACATAAAGCAAACACCATGTCCCGCTTGATACCAACCCTCCCATGTCCTTGTGAAGGTCTCGCATTAACTGGTCGCGAATGTAGGCGCCGCCGGGTGCGCGGTCATTGCCGTTGGCTCTTAGTATAAGTTTGTCGAAATCCTTTACGCCAGCCATGGGGATAATGTTGTACTTCAACTTGGGCGAGCCGTATACGTCCCTGAAATAGGCACGGTACGACTTCTTCGCCTTGAAATCACCTCGGCGAGAAAAGCCGCCGTGCAAGCGCAGACCGAATCCGGTCGACACCTTTCGTTTGCCCTTCGTGTTGAAGATTTCCATGTGGGAGGATCGCTCACTGCTCCGCCCGGTGGCGCTGCTTCGCATATGCACCTCGTAAAAATCCTCCGGCTTCATCGAGATCGAAATTACCGGCATCGTCGGTTGCCTCCCTACAAGGTAGGTAGCCGACTTGATCGCCCCAACGCGCTCCCCCCCCACAAATGCCGCCGCACGAAACAGCCCCGTCTTGTTCAGTTGAATCGGCCCATCCACCCGTTGACTCTTGGCAGTCGGCTCCGCACCATCGCGGGTATAGCGTATGTCTATCCCAGCGGATGCCTCGGAAGTAATGCTAACTTTCACCCCTAACTCGTGAACACCGGGCTTTGGGGAAAAAAAAAGCTTCGACACAACCGGCTTGGACTGTTGCGGCCCAGCATTGGAAGCGCCAGGCGTAGGCGTCAGGAAAAAGCCAAGTTCGCCTTCCTCATTTTGCGCACGTCCATATGATTGGTCGGCGACTTGTTCTGCGTAACGGATACTATCCACTACCTGACCGTTAGGATCACTCAGATTCAGCTCGCCTCCTTCGCGGGCCAAACGAAAATTGGCATGAAGTGGGGTCGGCAGAAAACCCAGACCGGCTATAAGACTCATGTCGGAGCTACCACGACCGGCGTTAAGGCCTGCAATTGCCAGAACGTTTTTCCCCTTGCGCAAAAGGTCCACATGAGCTGAGAGATCGAATCGATCCGCCGTGCCTGCTTCGCGCCCCTCAGTGGCGATACTATTCACGTTCAGCCTCCCGCTCGGAGCGTTCGCTTCCGCGATGCGCGTACCGTTTAGATAGGCCACAAAGCCGTCGTCAAAATCAACCTCCAACACAAGCGATTGTGAAAGTGGCCGATCCTGTAATTGGAAGGTGTGTCGGAGCAAAACCAATGCTGTGCCGACTGGCAACACAGTATCATCGTCATCGTCACCGTATCCAAATCCCGCTTTGCCAATCGCAAAATTGCTATCGTCAAAGTTCAACTTGTTCCATCCATCAGCTACCTCTCTGCTACCACTTGGCACGAGGTACTTCCATTGGACATCAGCCGCAACGAGAGTCGACTCAAACGGAAGCATCGCCCCCGAGGTGCGCATTGCCTCGGAAGAGAGGGATACGCGGTCCAGACCAGACATCCAAATGAGCTGATAACCACCTGGGGCAATGGCAATGTTAGGAAGCAACCAAGCGCTCGGCTTGTCGTCGCCACCTGAGAGTTGAAACTTGCCCAAGCGCAAAACCTTCTCGCCAGCATTGTGAAGCTCCACCCAGTCGCTACTGTTGCCAGCATCATCCAGTTTGCCGGTCCGGTTGGAGGCAATCACCTCGTTGATCCTAAGTGATTGTATCTCAGCGTAGGCGCAGAGCTTAACAACAAAAAACAGGAATAAAGTAAGTCTAAATGGCATGAACTTGATTAAGGATGGGAGAGGAGACACTTGCTTAAGCCTCAAAACCCAGCAAGAAGAATCCTTATATTCTTCATTCTACACTTATCAATCAAAGAAGGTTACCGAAGTAACACTAACTGAGCCAGCGGACAAGATTAGGGCAAATAGCTTTCAGATTCTTGTATGAAGCGATTTCAGGAGGCATTGTTTTAAGGGCTTCAAGGAGGCCGGATCGGGCCTCTGGGGAATTCTTGAGATCTATTAGCGGAAATGTTTCAAGCCTTATACCAAAAAGGATCCCCCCAGTATTAGGTAAAGCAATAAGGGCCTGCCTTTCTATTCGAAAAGTAATGGTTTCTGGATCAGTGTCAGCTTTTAGCCTTGGAAGTTTCCGGCTAGGATGTTGGTTTAAATCATTTGTAGCAGTTAATCCCCAATTTGTTCTTAACCAAGCCTGACCAATAGGCATTTTCTCAAGAAAGCTTCGCGCCTTAGCTCCAAGAGTTTCATTAAGCGAGGGAACAACTGCATGAATCCAATCGAGCGAACGGCCAATCTTTTTCTCAAATGCCCAAGAGGAGGGAAAACAGACGCACCCTCCTTGTAATATTGGCATGCCAGATTCATCGGCTTTGAGTAGTAAAAAATCTGGAGCAAGAGTCTCCCCAAGACAACGATTTGAAACCGGGGACCGAATAATCCCCCATGCTTGCAAGAGGCTATTGAATTCCTCTAGCAAGGACTCCCCTTCTGGCAAGAGAACGCTGCATTGTTCCGGAAAATCGGCAATGGCCTCTTTACGTTTATTGATTAAACCTTCATCGCCATAATGATAACGAAAAAAAACGTCCGGTTCTCCGCGCTTTAAGCCCATCCTAAAAGCGAATGGACCAGGATAAAAAACATCTTCCATCAAAACTATTTTAGGGTCTTCATATAAGCAACTAAATCTCTCAAGCCACGCGGATCGAGAATTCCCATCATTGGCGGCATAGAAGATACTGACTTGGATCTCCTCTTTATATCTGCTGTTTTAATCAAACTAAGAGTTCCCGATTGATCCTTGATTGAGAGAAAGTTTGCTGATTTTTTATCTATGCTTCCCGTGAATATTTCACCGTTTTTCATAGTGAACGTAATAAGACCATAACCATCTGCAATCTTAGCTTGAGGATCCAGTAACGACTCTAACATATCACGTCCATCAAGCCGCTCGGCCAATCCATTTAGATTTGGACCAACATCACCCCCCACCTGACCAACCTTATGACAACGGATGCATTGTGCAGTAAAGCTTGTTCGAAAAATAGACTCACCAACAATAGGGTCTCCTCCCTCAAGCATCTCTGGAAAACGGTCAGCTAGCAAACGGTCAGCATGAGCTTTATGATAATCTGAAGCAATTTGGACAAGCTTTCCACCTTTGTTCGCTTTAGCGGCCTCTAGGATATCTAGCTGTAATGAGGGAGAAGCCGTCCCTTCTATTAATTGCTGAGCTTGGACCTCCAATAAGCTGATTGCTTCTGAGGATTTTAAGCTTCCTAGGATTCGAAGCGCATTTTGCCGTTCGCGAACATCAGTGCTCTTGAGAGCCTCATTTATGGCAAAAATCAATTGTTGAGAATTAGCACTCCGTTTAGCCAAAACCCGAACAGCTGCTGCCCGAAGTATCGCAGATTTGTCTTTTAACCCTGAAGTTACTACTGCATCAACCCCGTCTGCATCTATAGAATGAAGAGCGTCGACAGCTGAAGCCCTAAGTGAAGCGGGCAACGAATTATTGAGAGCCAGACGATTCAAACGAACAGCCGCATTACCGTAATTTAGTTTGCTAATTGCCTCAGCTGTTGCAGCTCGAATGTCATCTGATTTACTAGAAAGAAGATCTCCAATGTGTTGGTCGAAAATATCATGAATAGGCTCAACTGGACGATTCATCAAATCCCTATAACGCCCCTCTACTCGATCAAGTTTAGGAGGAGTTCCCCATACGGCTAAAGACCGGATCGCCTCCACCCTCATCGCCTCAGGGGCAGCTTCACGAATAGCAAACTTAACTAATCGCTGAGCGTTCTGTGGACGGCCAAGGCGAAGATTGGCATTAATCGAACGACGGAGTATGGGCTCACTTGCTACCAACCCCACATCGAGCATCCCCGCCAAACTGGGCATAGCAGCCGCAATTGAAAATTCATCATGAATCGCGTGCGCAGCCTCATTGACAACCTTTTCACTAGAGTCGTTCAAGAACATGGCAACACCTGAGTTCCCAACTCGACGAAGCGCTACAACCGCAGCTAAGCGTACCGACTCAGACGGATGTCGATTTAATAACAACACGCTCCGCGGGGACTCTTCTGCAACTCTAGCCAGCGCTACAACTCCTGCATGACGAAGAAATACATCCTTATTATTATTTTTCTTCAAAAAACTGGCAATTGTCGGGACATGTTTTTCCGTGCCTATTTTACCTAGAGCCAACCCTGCGAACAACTGGACGCGAGGATGAGGCGATCTCAAAAAATCCGCAGCTACATCGGCAAAATCATTATGATAAGCATCGGCAATAACACGAAGCAACTGCGCCTGAATTTCAGGATCGTGATCATTCAACAATGGACGTAGGGGATTAATTGCAGCCTGATCTTTTCTTCCAAGCTGGCCGATCCCCCAAATTGCATGAACACGAGCCAATTGTGAGTCGTTTTCTTTTGCAACTTCCAACAAGATTTTAAAAGCATTGCGTTTGACTAATTCAAACTGAGACTCCAGCCGAACTCGTTGGTCAGCATGAGCAAGCAACCTGCTAAGTTCAGGCATCCCAAGCTGAGAAAAGCCATTAGCTAATAACTTTCGGGTCTGTTTGCGAAGGGGATGATCCATTGCACCGGGAGAATCAAGCTTCATAATGCGACCTTTCTCGTGGGGCTTCCAACCGTTATCACCCCAATCTGCTAGGTAAAGAGCCCCATCCGGACCAAAGTTTATACCAGTAGTCATCAGCCCGTTGTGCGCCACATGCTCATCTACCATTTTAAAACCGGCACCTGACGGTTCAGTTCGAAAAGCGCGAATATTTTTGCCCGGAAACTCAGTTACAAAAAAATAATTGCGATATTTTTCGCTTAAAGCAGTACCGGGGTTATAAGCAAAACCACATGGACCGTCTGAATAATTCAAAATAGCTGGCGTTATATAGGCAGGCTGCCCTGCGAAGTGAGGCTTCCACAATCCGTCAGCCAACCAAGGATTATATCCACCATGTTCTCCAAATTTACCATTAGTACGATATTGCCAGGTTGCACGCCAGCCGGTGTCTGTTCCCTCGACAAGAAAATGGAATCGCTCGCGATCGCCAAAGTCTCCGTCATTATCAACAATGAACCAGTTGCCGAATTCATCAAATGCTAACTCTTGAGGGTTCCTCAATCCGTGAGCAAACACTTCAAAGTTGGATCCATCTGGTTCACATCGGAACATTCCACCATGGTATGGATAGTGAAAATCCACACCCTCACGACTGCGGACGCTGAACCCTTTATCCCCGATCGTCCAATAAATACGACCGTCATACCCCATAGTCGGACCATGCATGTCATGACCGCCGTAGCCAACATGTATCCCAAATCCTGTAACAAGCACCTCAGTTTTATCAGCCTTCCCATCTCCATCAATATCACTAATCTTTAGCATATCCGGAATACAAGTTACATAAGCGGCATTATCACGAAACAGAATACCTCCAGCCAATCCAGTCACCTCTGTATTAAGCCCTTCGAAGAAGAGTGATTTTTTATCATAGTGGCCATCATCATCTTGATCTTCGAAGCGCCAAATTTTTTCCTTCCATTTGAAAAGTGATTTCCAGTCAGACTTTCTTCCTCGAATTAATGCTCTCTTATCTTCAATACTCCCGCTGGCAAGAGACGGGATCACCCAATCTCGATGACGTCGAATATCCAAGGCCCCATTGTTTCTCCTCGATGTATGAGTAACATGGACCCGATTTTTGTAATCAACATGAATTCCTACCATACTGCCAACAGAACCAACCGGACTGTATTCAGTGGCTACAAGTTTGCCACTCTCGGCCTCTAAACAAGGTCTAATTCCAAATAGCAACAGACCTAAAATGATGAATAATCGATGCATGCGTGCCGGTAAAATGGCAAATTACGTTCCGATTGACCAACTAAAGAAGATTGCCAAATTAAAGTTCACGGGTAGTCTCTGCCAAGCAGGGGTAGCAGTTGAACAGTTCATACTGAATGCCCCCAATTTTTCGCGTGGAAAATTCGCATTACAACTATACAAGAGACGGTATATTTATAGTGAGCCTCATACTGATTGCTCTTGTCCTAGAGTTTTCATCTGGAACGGATGGCGTTGTGACAATGCATTCGGTCCCAAAGGAGAAAAATGCCGCCCCTTTAACCCCACCAAAAGCTGTCAACAACCCGGTAAAAGCAGCTAATTTAATTAATTTCACATCACCAGATGGATGGCTTGAAGATGAAAATCCTTCGCCCATGACCACTTTCTCATTTACTGTGCCAGGCGGGGCTATTGTTAGCGCTATACCATTGCCGGCTCGTATTGCGGATAACCCGATGATTGTAAATATGTGGCGCGAACAGGTTGGGCTCGGCCCCATTGATTCGACAAAAGCTACGCAATTAGCAAAAGCAGTAACCATCGGTGGAAATAAGGGCTCACTGTATGATTTTTCAGGCACCCAGCCTATTCAAGGACAGACAAAGCCACCGCGATTGATCATGGCATCACTCAAACTTGGCCAAGTAGCATGGTTCCTAAAAATGGCTGGGCCAGCAGAATCCATCGAGAACCAATTGGCGTCATTCACACAATTCCTAGATGAACTCAAATTTCAACCCGCTGCATATGAGATCAATTTCGACAAGCTAATGCAAGAAGCTCAACAATCAGCTCCTACTCCTACTCCTACTCCTACTCCTACTCCTACTCCTACTCCTACTTGGACAAAACCAACAAGTTGGGAGGAAAAACCAGCCACCCAAATGCGCCTTGGCAATTTCAGTGCCGGCAACGGCAAGGCAGAGATCACTGTAATGACTTTCCCTGGAACGGTCGGAGGCTTATTGGCCAACGTCAACCGGTGGCGAGAACAATCCGGGCTAGCCGCCGTTAATGATTCGGATCTCAATAAAGTAACTCAACAAATAACCATTAGTGGAAAACCGGCGACATTTGTAGAAGCTATTGGAGAAAAAAACTCTTCTCTGAGCGTTTATCATCCCGTAGACCAACAAACATGGTTCTACAAAATTTCAGGATCTAGTGAAGTTGTAAAAACTGAGAAAGCTGCATTTACAGCATTTCTACAGTCCATAGAATTTTAACAACTAACGATATCAATGCAGGAAATATTTAAACCGTTAGTAAAGTTCTGGTGTTCATTGCGCCTAACTGTGGTTTGCCTCTTAGCCGCATTAGTTTTGGTGTTTGTGGGCACACTTGCTCAGGTTGACCAAGGACTATACAACGCACAAAAAAAATATTTTCGGAGCTACCTGCTTATTCCTGAAGCCATTGGCGGAGCCGGTTGGGCTCAAATACGATTTGGCAATACTGATTGGAGTAATATCCCAAATAACTGGAATGAAATCGAAGGAAGCCAATTTAGCATGCTCGACTTCGAGTCTGTAAATAATGAGAAATCCCAAAGAGCAACAATTTCTATAACAAAGTTCACCAAAGGAGCTGGAGGTCTATTAGCAAACATCAATCGGTGGCGAGGGCAAATCGGATTAGAAAAAGTTGACTCACTCGAAGGTACTGAATCAATCAATATTGACGGGAACAGCGGACGCTATATCGAGATAAGCGGAACAAAAGACGGTAAGCCTGTTACAACTCTAGGGGTAATTCATGAACTAAAATTCCGGAAACCCTATGAAACATGGTTTTATAAAATCACGGGCGACTCTGAAACTGTCGATAGAGAAAAATCAAACTTCAAAACGTTCGTGCTCTCGACCAGCTATCCAACTTTGTTCAAATTTCCATTTGTAGGAGGATATCTTGTAGCAGTAGTTCTATTGATTAACTTATTGGCTGCTCACTTTCAGAGATTCTCCTTTAGTAAAAGAAAGATAGGAATTTTCCTAACTCATGCAGGGCTAATTTTAATGCTGCTTGGACAAATTGTAACTGATCAGTTTCAAGTCGAAAGCAACATGCGACTTGAAGAAGGCCAGAGCAAAAACCACTCGATCAGTCGGGAACTTTGCGAATTGGTTATCATCGATCAACAGGACCCTCAAAAAGACATCTATGCTTCAATCCAAGCAGAGGCACTATTTAGAGGTAAAAAATTCCGAATGGGGGACCTCCCTTTTGAGATAGCCGTGGAAGATTATTATGAGAACTCTGATTTGACACAACTCGCTGCTGGCAGCAGATCTATAGCAACTGCTGGCAAGGGATTAACACTTGCTGCAACGGAAACCGACTCAGTTACTTCATTGGACGAGGTGAATTTTCCGAGCGCTTACGTTTCGATTAAATCGACCGATGACAATAACAAGGAACTTGGCACATGGTTGGTATCAGCATTATTTGGCGCGTTACGAACTCCGATTCCTGAACAGTCCTTTCAGTATGAGGGCAAAGAATATATATTAGCCTTACGATTCAAGCGCTATTATGAAGACTTCGATATTAAGCTTGTAGACTTTCGCCATGACAAATTTCAAGGCACAGAAAAAGCCCGCAATTTTTCTAGTGATGTCATTGTACTCGAACATGACAGCACGGCTGAGCGCAAGGCGCATATCAAAATGAATCACCCTCTTCGAACGCATGGCAAAACCTATTTTCAAGCTAGCTTTGATCCTGAGAACGACAAAGCAACAGTATTACAGGTAGTACGAAATCCTGGGTGGGTAACACCTTACATTTCTTGTGCGATGGTTGGACTGGGAATGTTAATCCAATTTTTGATGCATCTATTTAGCTTCACAAAAAAGAGAAAGGCTAAAGCATGAAGAAGTTTATCCCAGCGGGAATCGCTTTGATCATGGCTATTTGGACAATAGCCAGCCTCTTGCTTTTACCTAATTCGGAGTCTGAAAAGCCGGATATTTTTGGATTCGCCAAACTACCAGTGCTGCTTGACGGCCGAATCCAACCCATAGACTCAACAGCACGAAATGCCATGAAGGTCATTCGGCATAAGTCTACGGGAAGGTACTCTCGCGAAGCAGGGTCTAAAGAAGAAACCATTCCTGCTGTAGAGTGGTTACTTGAAGTTGCAGCTAAGCCAGCAGAGGCTGCAAAGCTGCCTGTATTTCGTATTGATAACGAGGAAGTTAAAGACAACCTGAGCCTAGGGAAGGAGGAAAAACATTTTTCAGTCGAGCAGATTACCGCTGGGGACAACTTTGCACGTCTGGCAAAAGAAGGAGCGCGTATACACTCCAAGAAAGCCGAGCTTCGAACTCCATATGAAAAATCACTCAAATCTGTAGCAGATGCATTGATGATTTATCAGCGATTAGGCAAAAGTTTTCGACCTCAAAAATCAATCGATTTCCAAAAAGAGCTTAATGATTTAACTGAGATTTTTCCAACTGGCATGGCAGCCGCCCGCGCACATGAAACGGGTGCTGAGCATGACGAAGACGAGCATGAAGGATTTACCCGGCTATTAGAAATCATGATCGACCCAAGCATGCAGGAAGGAGACAAAAGCGGGGTAATGTTCTGGCCTCGTACGATTCCTGTTGGCAATGGCAACCAAGTACAATGGCAATCACTTAGCACAAATATCCTCAGTAGCATCACATCTGGAGCGATGGCTCAAAGCAACTGGAAGGTTGATTTCCATCCTGTTGCAAAATCATATGCAGGCATGATATCTGCTTATTCCAAAGATGATGCCTCTGCATTTAATGCCCACTTATCAACGTATCACGATTATCTCAAACAAAACGGATTAATGAACTCTGCCGATAAAACCACGAAAGAGTTTATATTCAATAATTTTGACCCATTTTATAAATGCGAGATCATGTATGTTCTCGCCTTTCTCTTTGCCTGCGGCGGATGGCTCACGCTATCCAAGTGGCCAAACCAAACAGCCTATTACCTGATAGCCTTGGCGGCTGTCATTCACACAGCCGGATTAATTTTCCGCATGTGGCTTGAAGGCCGCCCCCCTGTTACTAACCTGTATTCAGCTGCAGTCTTTGTCGGATGGGGATCTGTGATTCTTGGACTAATACTAGAACGCATATATAGAGATGGCATCGGCAATGTAGTAGCCAGCTCTGTAGGATTTGTAACCTTACTTGTAGCTGGCGGATTATCTTTGAGCGGCGATACGATGGAAATGCTACAAGCTGTACTCGACACCAACTTCTGGCTCGCTACTCATGTAGTAATTATCACAATCGGNTACTCAGCTACTTTTGTAGCTGGATTTCTAGCTATTGTTTATGTAATCCGGGACTTCATTTCCAANAAGATTCCTTTTGATAAAATAAACCGCACNCGCCTAACAAAGATGATTTATGGCATAATCTGTTTTGCTACGCTATTTAGCTTTGTCGGGACAGTACTAGGAGGCATCTGGGCCGATCAATCCTGGGGCCGTTTCTGGGGATGGGACCCAAAAGAAAATGGGGCTCTAATGATAGTCATCTGGAACGCCGCAATACTCCATGCTCGCTGGGGAGGGATAATCCGCGAACGCGGCACGGTGGCTGCAGCCATTTTTGGCAATGTAATCACCGCATGGTCTTTTTTCGGAACCAACATGCTAGGAATAGGACTACACTCATATGGGTTCATGGATAAGGCCTTCGCATGGTTAATGGTTTTTGTTTGCACTCAAATGCTCATCATGATGGGAGGACTCATGCTTGGCACACTCGATCAATCAGAAAAAAATGATGCACAAAAAGGAATCGAAGTCCCTGCAATCAATCCACTGCCGGCACTAATCGCAGAGGGAGTAGTTATTATCGCTACTGCCAGCGGAGCGATTTTTTATCTACTAAAAGCATTGGGTGCTTGAAAATTCCCTCCGCAAAATGGGAGAAACTTAATGCTCAAACCAAGCCGCAGTTATTTCGAGCCCTATCAAGTACATTGACTGCCTTTTCCCGTGCCTTATTAGCGCCTTCCTCAAGTACTTGATTAACATAGTCCAAGTTAGCCTCTAGCTCGCTTCGCTTCTTACGAGCATCAGCAAAAAATTCCCAATACTGCTCGAAAAGTGCCTTTTTAAGATCCCCATAACCAAGACCTCCAACTCGCAAACGATCCTCCCAGTCCTTGGCGACATCTTTCGAAGCTACAAGGCGCAAGAGTTGTACTGCAATATTCTGATCGGCATCTGGCTTTGGCTCCTCGGGCGGACGGCTGTCCATCACTAAACGCATAACCGTTTTGCGAAGTGGTTTTTCGTCCCCAAAAATCTCTATAGTATTGTCGTAGCTTTTGGACATTTTCTGTCCGTCCGTGCCTGGAACCACCGCAACTGAATCTCGAATCTGCGGTTCAGGGATCACAAAGGTTTCTCCATAAGTCTGATTAAACTTGATTGCGATATCACGTGTAACTTCAACATGCTGCTTCTGGTCACGCCCAACTGGAACAATGTTGGAATCGTACATCAAAATATCCGCCGCCATCAAAACCGGATATGCAAACAATCCATGGTTAGGAGTAAGGCCTTTTGCCATTTTGTCTTTGTAACTATGACATCGCTCAAGCAAGCCCATCGGCGTAAGCGTTGATAACAGCCAAGTTAGCTCACACACCTCTGGCACATCACTTTGACGAAAGAAAACAGCCTTGGCCGGATCGAGCCCGCATGCCAGAAAATCCAACGCTACGTCGAGCGTGTTTTTACGGCGCTGATTAGCATCATAGAGCGAAGTCATAGAGTGATAATCAGCAATAAAATAATATGAGTCACCCTGATCTTGCAGCTCAATTGCAGGGCACATCATGCCAAAGTAATTCCCAACATGTAGTGAACCTGACGGTTGGATTCCTGAAAGTATAATCATTTATTAAGTTGCTCGGGCAATTAGCAATACTACAAAAATTTTCAAAGAGACAAATCAAATAGGCTTAAACTAATTGATATCAACAAAAATCAACGTGCCTGCAAGCATATCCGGCACAATTAGTTTCTTAGCCTTACGATCTACAAAAATATCAGCAGCAGACTTAAGCCCCTCAAGTATCAGCTCTTTCTTTTTTCCATTATTGGTCAATTTCCAAACCTTGCCCTGAGTCCAACTAGAAACATAAATCCCGCCTTTGCCATCCGGATCAACGGCATCCGCACCTCGTATACCTTTGGCAATAACTCGTAATTTACCCTTTGTAGTCTTACGAACTATATTCCCAGTAAAAAAGTCACCAAGCAGTAAACCTGTCTTGCCAGAGCGCCCAACTCCATTCGGACCTGGCACGAGTTCCTGACCAGGGCTTACGGCGTCGCTTATCTTGCCATCAAGTGTTATCTGGTAAACACACCCCAAGGCTGGCAGCTCCTTGGCCTGCTTACTTCCTAGAGGCCAAAGAGTCCGTTCTTTGTCCGGATCAAACATCTTACTGATTGCCCCCATGTCTGTGACAAAAATACTCTTACGGTCATAGGATACAGCTACGTCATTTAGAAAACTAACTTCACGAGGAAAACTCTTCTTGTCAGCCAAAATGCTCACTTTGCCTTCACGGTCGATTTTCATGACACGCGTCTGATCTGCCGTAACAAGATAATTACCAGTAAAAGCGATGCCCTTTGGCTCATTCAATCCTTTGGCAAAAACTGTCGCTTTGTCACCGTCCAACAGCTTAATCACCGCATCTCCCTCTTTATCAGCGGAGTTCATAACAGTAATATAGTACTTACCACCAAAACCCTTCGTCACACTTTCCGGGCGTTCTCCAATTTTGATAGTTTTGTTTTTTGCCCCCGAAACCGGGGTCGCAACCATAATGCTCAAAATGAGCCCAGCTAGGATTTGATTCTTCATAAAAAGTCGGCCAAGTTCCTAACCCCTCAGCGCACAGGGTCAATGCAAAACAACAAGGAAAGAAACTGGGAGTCATTTTATCAAGCTAACGAAATTTCTTGGGACCACGGTGAAGCTTCCCCAGGACTAGTTGATTTCCTCTCATCATCTAGTAACCAAATACCCCTTGGCCGGGCCCTAGTCCCAGGCTGCGGCCGAGGACATGACGCCAGGGCATTAGCCAAGGCAGGGTGGAATGTAACAGGGCTGGATATTGCCCCAAGCTCCATTCCAATGGCGCAAAAACTAGCTACAAACAAAGGACTAAATATCGATTTCCTTTTGGGTGATTTTTTAAGCAAAAAACCTGAAAGCCAATTCGACCTTATTTTCGAACACACATTGTTTTGCGCAATCAACCCTAATAGGCGGAAGGACTACGTAAAAGCAATCCAAAAGTGGCTTAAACCCAAAGGCCATTACTTAGCTGTCAACTATATGATCACAGAGAACGACGGAGAGCCTCCGTTTAGCACAAACGCAGAGGAACTAGACACAACATTCCGACCTTGCTTCGATCTTATTAAACGCTGGATACCGCGCTCATATGAAAATCGATCAGGAAAGGAATTAATGAACCTTTGGAGCCTTGACTAGAAAAGATGCGGCTTTCGCTTTTTTTTTTATGTTAAAAAAACTAGCTTCTTTAAGAGCCCTTGATGCAATGACGACGTTAATCCGACAAATAGCTTTTTTACTTATAGGGTTTATCCTTGTGGAAAAAGGGTTTGCGCTTGATTGGCAACCTGCCGGACAACATCGATGGGCCACTCTAAAAAATGCCGGTTCCGGCAAACCAGGTTTTACACTTATGGATCCTGCCATAATTGGAGTTGAATTTACAAATACGCTCTCCTCTCGCATTCTGATTTCAAATAAAAATCTTCTAAACGGGTCTGGCGTAGCTATGGGCGATTACGATAATGACGGGCTCTGTGACATATACCTATGTCGGTTAGACGGCGACAATGTCCTCTATCGCAACCTTGGCGAATGGAAATTTGAAAATACAACCAAAAGAGCAGGCATAGCGTGTTCGTCCCAATTTTCCACTGGCGCTACTTTTGCGGATGTCGATGGAGATCAAGACTTGGATCTTATAGTAACCGCAATGGGGCAACCAAACCGACTCTTTCAGAATCAAGGTAACGGCACATTTAACGATGTTACAAATACTTCCGGAATAGGTTCTCGATATGGTAGCAGCTCGATTGCTCTCGCCGACATCGATGGTGATAGTGATCTGGATTTATATGTCGTTAATTATGGATCCAAATCAGTCCTGAAAGATGGGGGTAAAATAGATATCGTTAACATTAATGGTAAACTGACAGTAAGAGGTCCATTTGCGAGCAGAATCAAATTCATCGACAATCAAATGTTTGAGTATGGAGAGCCTGATGAGTTTTTCCTCAACGATGGTAACGGTAAATTCACCAAACTTGACTGGACCAGCGATCGATTTTCAACCTACGAAGGCAAGCCTCTTAGCGAGCCATATCGAGACCAAGGGTTAAGCGCAATATTTCGAGACATAAATGGTGACCGATCGCCAGACCTGTTCGTCGCAAACGATGGCTTCACTAAGGATCGTTGCTGGATCAATGACGGGCAGGGCAATTTCCGTGAAATCTCACCTCTTGCAATAAGGCAACTAAGCTTCTCAGCTATGGGCGTAGATTTTGCCGATATTAACCGAGACGGTTATGATGACTTTTTCGTTGTCGAAATGCTCAGTCGGACCCACAGCCGACGACTAACACAACAAGGCACCATTCCTGGGAATCCCATTGCACCTGGAAACTTTACGGAACAACCACAAAGCCGCCGCAACTGTCTCTACATTAACCGCGGTGATGGCACCTTTGCGGAAACTGCCTATTACTCTGGAGTAGCTGCTTCCGAATGGTCATGGAGTAGTATTTTCTTAGATGTAGATCTTGATGGATGGGAAGACATCCTAGTAACCAATGGGTTCGAATTCGACACTGACGACTTGGACACACAAAACAAAATTAGTCGGCTTGGCAAAATCCCCATCGCGCAAAAACGCAAAACTATCTTTTTATTCCCTCCTCTCGATACGCCCAATGTCGCTTTTAGAAATCTTGGTAATGGCCGATTCGAAGAGTCTGGAACCAAGTGGGGATTCAATGACAAACACGACGGGAATGGAATGGCTCTAGGCGATCTGGATAACGACGGGGACCTAGACGCAGTTGTTAACTGCCTTAAAGGACCGGCTTTAATTTATAAAAACAATGCATCAGCACCTCGGGTGGCCGTGCGCTTAATTGGCGATGGCAAAAACACAGAAGGAACTGGAGCGCGTATCCGTGTCATAAACTCGCTAGGGCAAGGACAACAGTCACAGGAAATAATGGCCGGAGGCAGATATGTCAGCGGAGACCAATCGCGCCGAACATTCGCTGCGAAGACCGGAGAAATGTTCCGTATTGAAGTTGATTGGATCGGGAGCACAAGAACCATCATCAATAATGCCACTTCAGGCCGGCTTTATGAGATCCGCCAAAAACAATCTCGGACAATCTTTGAAAGTAAAAATTCTGAATCGTCACTCTTCGTAGATTCTAGCCCACAATTAAATCACAATCACATATCGACAAACCAGAATGATTTCGAAATTCAACCGGCCCTCCCTAAAAGCCTAAATCATACCGGTCCGTTTTTATCAGCTAACGACATAGACAAAGATGGAGATATTGACTTGCTTGTAACCGATAAGAACGACCCACAGCTATCTGTCCTTCTCAATGACGGAAATGGCAAATTCACTCGGTCAACCAACTCACTTCAAACTGCTGGCAGTGGTATAATTATATACTCTGAAAATCAGATGCAAAAAATCTTACATCTCTCCAGCCCCCCAGCTATATACAAAGTTACAAACGGAGAACTAAAATTAAATAAGCAGTTGAATTTTGTCGGCAACCCTAGTGCTGCAGCAGCATTTGATATCGAAGGCGATGGCGATATGGACTTATTCATCGGCGGAGAAAGTTCTATTGGCCAGTTCCCAAGAGCTACTGCATCAGCACTTCTCATTAATGAAAACGGTAAATACATTAAAAAATTGTTTCCTGAAATTGGCATAGTTAAAAACGTTGAAGCTGGAGACATTGATAACGACGGGGATGTAGATCTTGTGCTCGCGCGGGAATGGAATAGCATAGCAATTTTACTTAATGAAAATGGCCAGCTCAAAGAAGAAGGACAATCCTTCGGCTTAGCAACATTCAAAGGTTTATGGCATGACGCCAAGCTATCAGACATCGATGGTAACGGGACACTAGATATCATTGCATCCAATATTGGCCTAAATACAGCATATGAACTTCATCAAATGCCAATTAAACTTCTCTATGGAGATACTAATGCTGACGATATATTTGAAGTAGCCGAAGTCTTTTTCGATCCGCTTAAAAACAACTGGAACCCTATTCGTAAACTCAAGGTGCTATCCAGCACCTTCCCGCAAGTCAGAGACAGATACACACGTAATCAATTATTTGCTGGGTCCAATGCTACTCTCATTCTTGGCACAGCAATTTCTAAGATGGACTCCGTCGAATTTAATACTCGAGAGAGTGCAGTGTTCCTTAATAGCGGAAGCAAATTCACTTTCATTCCTCTACCATCCGAAGCACAGCTTACCCCTGCGTTCGGAATCTGCGCAAAGGACTTTAATGGCGATAACTCAATCGATTTATTTATTGCACAAAACGACTTCAGCATACCTCCGCGCTACTCCCGTTATGATAGCGGGAGAGGGCTACTCTTAACCGGTGATGGAAAAGGGAATTTCAGCCCCCTAAACAGCAAACAAAGCGGTATCATGATTTATGGTGAACAACGGCAAGCTGTTGCTGCTGACTTTAATGGAGACAAAAAATTAGATCTAGTAGTCAGTCAGCGCGATGCCATTACTAAGCTTTACTTGCAAAGATAGTTTTAATTAGAAGCCGATTCGTCGGAATTCGTCTCGTCGTCTGAACCAGTTGCGTCTTCGTTGATAACCGGAGCAATCGCAAGCAAGCGATCATCACTGTCGAGATTAATGAGTTTCACTCCTTGAGCATTACGCCCAGTCATACGAATATGAGCAACCCCTGTACGCACCATTTGCCCTCCAAAAGTAATGAGCATAATTTCATCTGACTCATTCACTGCAAGTGCACCACAGACACCACCTGTCTTTTCAGTGGTCTTCATTGTAATGATCCCTTTACCACCACGCGACTGGGTCCGATACTCATCAAACTCTGTACGCTTACCGATCCCATTTTCACCTGCAACAAGAAGAGTTGAGTCCTTCATAACAACAGCCGCTGCCACCAAGCGATCTTTACCTTTAAGCCTTATGCCTCGAACTCCAGCTGCTGTCCTCCCCATTGATCTTACATTCTCCTCATTAAAACGAATACTTAATCCAGCATTTGTGATCAACACCACTTCATCATGACCAGTTGTCAATTTCACAGTAATAAGACGATCACCTTCTTTGATCCCAATTGCATTTATCCCATTGCGCCGCACGTTAGAATAAGCATCAAGCGCAGTTTTCTTCACTGTTCCACTCTCAGTGGCAAAAAAGAGAAATTTATCCTGCTTCCAAGTAATATTATCTTTATTTTCTCCAAGCTGCGACTCCACTCGAATAAGGGCAGCAATTTTTTCACCAGATTGTAATTCAAGCAGGTTGGCAATATTCCGTCCCTTTGCCGCTCGACCCATATCTGGAATCTCGTGAACTCGGCGAACATACACACGCCCAGTAGTTGTGAAGAACATTAGGTAGTCATGAGTACTAGCAGTAAATAAATGCTCAATAAAATCATCCGCTTCACCTTTGACAACAGAATCTTTAGTTCCCATGCCAATCACACCTTTGCCACCGCGGCGCTGCGCACGATATGAACTTACATTAGTCCTCTTAACCAAGCCGTTGTGAGTAAGCGTAATAATAACTCCTTCGTTAGCAATAAGATCTTCAATAGCCATATCGCCCTCATCAGGCACTAGATCTGTACGCCGAGGGGTAGCATATTTATCCTTAATAACCGTAAGCTCGTCTTTTATAATAGCGAGAACACGCTCTTCCCTCGCTAAAATATCCATCAGATCCTCAATTTTGACGAGTAGCTCATCGTATTCGGCCTTGATCTTGCCCTGCTCAAGTCCAGTTAGTTGATAAAGTCTCAAATCAAGAATCGAGTTAACTTGAGCCTCGCTTAAAATATAGTAACCGCCCTTGATCCGTTCAGGCTTACGCACCTTAACACCCCACTTTTTCAAAACTTTCTCCGGAAACTCAAAAGCAAGTAACTTTACGCGAGCTTCCTCACGATTTTTTGAGTTTCTGATAATCCTGATGAATTCATCAAGATTCGCTAATGCACAAAGATATCCTTCAAGCGTCTCAGCCCGGGCCTCGGCCTTATCCAAATCGAACCGCGTGCGACGGAGCACGACTTCTCGACGATGTTCAATATAAGCATTGATCAGCTCCTTGAGATTCATTGTCTTCGGACGGCCGTGATCAATCGCTAACATGTTTACACTGAATGAAGTCGCCAGTTGCGTAAACTTGTAGAGCTTATTAATAACTACTTTTGGAACTGCGTCTCGCTTGAGCTCAACTACGACGCGAGTATTTTCATCTGACTCATCGCGCACTGCTGAAATATCCGTAAGCGTTTTTTCATTTGTTAGAGAAGCAATCTTCTCCACCAGTGTTGCACGATTGACCATATACGGAATCTCCGTAATTACAATTTGCTCACGATTCCCTTTAAGCTGCTCAACTCCAACACGGCCACGCTGCTTAATGCTGCCTCTGCCAGTTTTGAAATAGTCCCGAATAGGATCAAGCCCCACAGCCAAACAGCCAGTTGGAAAATCTGGCCCCTTGACGTGCTGCATTAACCCATCAATGCTTATCTCGGGATCTTCGATCTGCGCACAGATTCCATCGATAATCTCACCTAGATTATGAGGCGGGATACTAGTCGCCATACCAACCGCTATGCCGGTTCCCCCATTAATAAGCAGGTTAGGAAAGGCAGCTGGAAACACGGTCGGCTCCTGACGGGTTTCATCATAGTTTGCCACCCAATTTACGGTGTCCTTGTCCATGTCCACCATTAGCGAATGGCCAAGATGCGTGAGTCGTGCCTCGGTATAACGCATTGCAGCCGGAGGATCCCCCTCGACAGACCCAAAATTCCCCTGGCCCTGAACAAGAGTGCCTCGCATAGACCATGGTTGCGCCATGTTTACGAGAGTCGGATAAATTGTTGCCTCCCCATGCGGGTGATAGTTACCACTGGTATCACCACAAATCTTTGCACATTTTCGGTAATTACGACCTGGGCTAAGATTTAAGTCGTGCATCGCAAGCAAAATACGCCGCTGAGACGGCTTAAGCCCGTCCCTCGCATCAGGCAATGCACGTGAAATAATGACCGACATAGAATAGTCGAGAAACGAATTCTTTATCTCATCAGCTACATTTATTTTTTGGATTTTTTCAGCGGAAGCAAACAAAGGCGTATTGCTTGCTGGTAATGGATCGTTGTCCTTAGAATCTGCCATGAATCTATAAATTAATTAGAGTTTAAACGTCGAGGTTACGAACATTGAGAGCATTTTCCTGAATAAAATGGCGACGAGGCTCCACCTCTTCCCCCATAAGCTTACTAAACATATCATCCGCTTCAACAGCGTCCGATTCCTCCACTCTTAGTAACTTTCGAGTCTCAGGTGACATAGTAGTCTCATATAGTTCCTTAGGGTTCATTTCCCCTAAGCCCTTAAATCTCTGGATCTGTATTCCCTTTCGTCCCACATCCATCACAGCTTCAAGAATCTCGGAAATAGAGAAAAGCCTGCGGGCATTCGCACTGTCTCCTTCTCCCTGAATAATTTCGAANAGCGGTTCATCTTGGGCTGANTAGTGATCTACACTTAAGCCCTTTCTATTNAGCTTAGACAAGATTTCTTCGATCGATGTGTGTTCATGCAACTCAACATGCCNAGCACGACGGCGAGGGCCTTCCTTTTTCTTGGACTTGCGACCACTTTTAANNTGGTTTTCATCATCGCCATCATCATCGCCTCCATCATCANTTTCCCCCTCTCCAAATAAACCNAGATCNGGNTTCTCTTCACCAAACTTAGCTAATGCTTTCTCACTTTGAAAATAATGNACCACCTCATCGTTCCCCTCCCAAACTCTAACCATATGACTAGGCAACGTTTTTTTCTTAGAATCTCTGTGCTCTAAATATTCCGTAAAATTACCGCCATGCCGACGTATGGCACCTGCGAACTTATCAAGCGATTGCAATAGCTCTAGAATTTCAGCCAATTGCTTTTTAGCAACTTCCTTATCATTTTCAAGACTACGCAAGCGGACATCTTCCGCCCCCAGATCAAGCAACATCTTAACCATCTGCGCATCATCATCTATATACTCAACCCTTTTTTTGCGAGTAACCTTGTACAAAGGAGGCTGTGCAATATAGACATACCCCTGCTTCAACAACTCTGGCATCTGGCGATATATAAACGTTAGCAACAATGTTCGTATGTGCGAACCGTCCACGTCGGCATCCGTCATAATTATTATTTTATGATAACGCAGCTTTTCGATATTGAATGCTCCCTCGTCCTTACTTCCCCCCTCCTCTTCATCCTTGCTATTGCCAGCGCCAATGCCTGTGCCAATGGCAGTTATCATTGTACGGATTTCCCGGTTCTCAAGCACCTTATCTAGCCGAGCTTTCTCTACATTAATAAGTTTGCCTCGAATCGGCAAAATGGCCTGAAATTTTCGGTCTCTCCCTTGCTTGGCAGAGCCCCCTGCGGAGTCTCCTTCCACTATATAAAGCTCAGTATTCACAGGATCACGGTCAGAACAGTCAGCCAATTTGCCAGGAAGACCTCCTCCGGTCATTGCCGTCTTTCTCACAGTATCGCGAGCCTTACGTGCAGCCTCTCGCGCACGTGCAGCCGTAAGACATTTATCAACAATCTTTTTACCCAGCGAAGGTGTGCCATCAAAATAAGCCATCAACCCTTCATATACGATCGACGACACGACCCCCTCAACCTCAGCGTTGACCAGCTTTACTTTGGTCTGCGACTCAAACCTCGGATTCGGCAGTTTAACACTAAGGATGCATATCAACCCTTCACGAACATCATCCCCCGAAAGACTCGGATCCTTATCCTTCAAAAGCTTGTTAGCTTTCGCATATTGATTCACTGCTCGAGTTAGCGCCGTACGGAAACCCGTTAAATGCGTGCCCCCATCTGAATTGGGTATTGAATTGGCAAAACAAAGAATCTGATCATTATAACTTGAGTTATACTGCATTACACAATCTACAATTATTTCATCCTTTGTAGAATGGAATGCAATCGGCTTAGAATGAATGACTTGTTTGTTTTCGCCTATTTGTTTGACGAATTGAACTATGCCATCTTTGTAGAAGAATGATTCACTTTTACCGTCTTCCCTTTCATCGGTGAGCACAATAGTTATCCCCGGGTTCAAGAAAGCCAATTCACGCAGCCTATGCTGCAGAATCTCAAACTTATATTCAGTAGTAACCGTAAAAATTTCCGGATCAGGCAAGAAGGTAATCTTGGTTCCTGTCTTTTTAGTCTTCCCAATGACCTCTAGTTTCTTGGTCGTCTTACCCTGCTCAAACTCTATATAGTTAACATTCCCGTCTCGATAGATCTCAGCTTTAAACCAAATCGAAAGTGCATTTACACACTTGGCTCCCACGCCATGCAAACCTCCAGAATATTTATAAGCTCCTTGCCCAAACTTACCACCAGCATGCAAATTCGTGAGAACCAACTCAACCGCTGGCATTTTAAACTTTTTGTGGGTATCCACAGGAATACCACGACCATCATCCTCCACAGATACAGAACCATCTGCATGAATCGCAACCTTGATCTTATTGCAGTAACCTGCGAGATGCTCATCAATAGAGTTATCTAACACCTCGTAAACACAATGATGAAGACCATTTTCATCAGGGTCCCCAATGTACATTCCTGGCCGCTTTCTCACGGCTTCCAGGCCTTCTAGTTTATCAATTTTGGTGGCGTCGTACCGGTCGGCACTAGCTGTTTCTTTAGGCACTTTAATTTATCTATCGGGATTAATAATAGGGATAAACTGGCTGAAAAATTCTTCAACTCAGACTCTCCCCGTAGACCACTACTTATATCAAAAAACTTACCATTTTCACAACCTCTAAATCTAATATTAAAAAACTATTATTATGCTACATATTGATATAAGCAATAAGCTGATAATACAATATATAGTGTTTTATAGCGTATTACGAATAAGGAGAAAACCGTGATTAGACCCCCAATTAAACTGACAACTTAAATATCGGGTAAATGGCACCCAAAAAATAAACTTTAGTGCGACATTAAGGCCTTATGAGATCATCCCGATAAGCTTTGGAAGTGCAACTAATTGGTTTTTGAAATAACGATAAACCAAGCGGAATCACCTTTGGAATCTCCGGCAAGCACCATATAGCCACCAGTGCGGAGCGTCTGACTTTTTTGAATCAACATCTTGGCCCCACTAAAAAGGCTTACGGAAATTTTCCCATTCTTACGATTATTGACCTTGATGAACGCTTTTTTACTGAGCTTAGTAGTTTTGGTCTTGTCGTCTGGTATAGATAATTGCTTAACACTTAGCTTATAGTAGTTTCTCCATTTAAACACCTTAGACAAACGTTTACGAATAGGATCAGAGACTTTTTTAGATCCTTTTTTCTCTTTGCTAGTCCCAACCACTAGACTAGCACTGATCTCAATCGAATCAGCCTTGCCAGAAGCAACCCCGCTAACAACAAACAACCAAATAGCAACAAAAACAAAAAATTTCCCCAAACTGTACTTACTTAAAATTTCCATCAAAAAAAAGTTATTAAGCTCCTGTAAACACTTAATCAAGCCATAGTTCCATATAGTCTTTCTGTAAATCCATCGAATAATCGAGCCAAACTATACTAATGGAATCATCAATGGAATTGAATGTCATCACTTCAATATCATCATCCAATAGCTCAAGCTCATGATCACTTTTAAATTCAATACCCAAATCTGGCACACTTGGCTGCTGTAACGTTATCAGCAGCACTATAGTGGCAATCCCCAACAAAGGCGCCAGACGACGAAACAACCATTTTATTACTAAAGAATTATTAGAACCCTGATTAGCTGGCTCGACTCCCCCGATCTCTTGGGCAATTTTAGTCCAATAAAAATCTCCTGATTCTGGTAAAATGCGAGGCATCTCATGTTTTGAGATTAAATCTTTCGTCTGTATCAGTTGTGCGTACAAGATCTGCAACCGAACATCATTGTCCATGCATTCCCTCATTTGCTCAGCTTCAGACTCGGTTAACTCGGCATCAACCAAAGCTTGAATCTTTAGCTCTATCTTATTTTCTTTCATTCAATCAATCCTTCCCTCTTCAACTCTTCACCAAGTAGTGCTGCCAATTTTTTTCTAGCGTAAAACAATCGTGACATCACAGTTCCAATAGAAGTATCCATTTGGTCGGCAATCTCTTTGTACTCAAGATGCTCGTATTCGTAGAGCACAAGTACAGCCCGATGGTTATCTGAAAGCTTATCCATAGCATCGTCAATTCTCTCTCTCAGCTCCTTTTGATTGAGTTTTGCAATTGGATCGACATCCTGTATCTCCATTCGATTTTCTACTGGACCAGTAGCCTCCTCTATTTCCTCAATAGAATCGGTCCGCAACCGTTTTTGTCGACGTAACTCATCGAGACACAAGTTCGTAACAATACGATTTAACCATGTTGCAAAACTCGCATCTCCGTGGAATTGCGCTAGGCGCTGCCACGCCTTGACCCAAGCATTTTGAGAAAGATCTACCGCTAAATCCTCATTGCGCATGATACTGAAAGCACGTGTATAGACTTTATCACGATATCGGGAAACCAGTTCCTCAAAGGACTGCATATCACCGGACTTAGCCCCATCGACCAATCTCGGCTCATCTACCGCTGAATAATCTGGCACTTTCCGCATTAACGGACGCTCCCACCTGACCTCATATTCAAGATAATTTAGAGTTTCCCTTTGGTGCTTGGGATCTGCCCAACGATACGAGGATCAAGCTGACAGGCAACATCAGTCGCCCTAGCAAAAGATTTAAACAACCCTTCAACGATGTGATGAGGTTCGTCTCCGTAGAGCAATTCGAAATGAAGATTACATCGAGAATCATTGGCAAATGCCTGAAAAAATTCTTTGGCCAATCCAAAACGAAACATCGAAGACATATCTTGCGACTTGTCCATATCGCTAATGCTCCTCTGATGAAATTTTGTAAGCCCACGCCAAACAAGGTGTGGCCGGTTGCTAAAATCAATCACACAACGAGTTAAGCATTCATCCATCGGAACGTATGCTTCGCCGGTAAAAGGATTGCGCGGATCAAAACCTGTACCATACCGCTTAACACCTTTCTTGTCGCCCAAAGCCTCTGCAAATGCTTGCCCGAGTACGATTCCACAGTCTTCAATCGTATGATGGTGGTCCACCTCAATATCACCATTACAACTAAGACTTAGATCGACTGTTGCATGCTTGGCAAAAAGCGTTAGCATGTGATCAAAAAATGGAATACCAGTGGCTATCTTTGACTTCCCCTTGCCATCAATATTAAGGCTAAGCCGAATCTTCGTCTCACCTGTATCGCGTTTGATCTTTGCTTTGCGTGACTGCATCACTCAAAGAGTGTGCGCTAAATGGGCCACTTGGCCAAGCGCTGCCTTATTGAGCAAGTGATGCTAGGTATCGTTCAGCATCGATTGCAGCGGCACAGCCCTGCCCAGCAGCCGTAATCGCCTGCCGGTAAACTCGGTCAGAACAGTCGCCGGCAACATACACCCCATTTACGTTAGTTTCCTGACCTTTCTTAGGCAAAATATAACCCTCGTCATCCATATCAATTATCCCCTTAAAAAGCTGTGTATTAGGCACATGACCAATCGCTATAAATAACCCAGCACAATCTATCGTTGTCTCCTTATCGGTTTTATTGTTACGAATCTTCACGCCCGTCACCTTGTCCTGATCGATATCCATTACGTCAGTAACTTCCGAATCCCAAACCGGTTCAATTTTTTCATGGTTCAATGTCCTCTCAGACATAATTTTGGATGCACGCAACTGATCACGACGGTGAACAAGATAAACTTTAGAGGCAAATCGCGTTAGATATGTTGCCTCTTCACAAGCAGAATCGCCTCCCCCAACTACAACAAGCGGTTGGTCACGGAATGCCGGCAGAGCACCATCACAAGTCGCACAATATGTAACCCCCTTCCTCTCCAGTTTAGCTTCATTAGGCAGGCCTAAATGACGATGTCCGGCGCCACTAGCAATAATCACTGTCTGTGTTTCAACCGTTTTACCGTCAACCGAGATCTTTAAGGGTTGGCCGCTAAAATCAATCGCATCAACAGTGCTCCCAAACTGGATCTTGGCCCCAAACCGCTCCGCTTGCTGTTGCATCTCCACCATCAAATCAGTGCCATCAATGCCCTTCGAAAATCCAGGGAAATTCTCAACAATACTTGTCGTAGTAAGCAATCCGCCGGGCATAGCTCCTGTGAGAACTAACGGCTCAAGATTTGCACGAGCAGTGTAAATGGCGGAAGTCAGCCCAGCACAACCAGATCCTATAATTACCACTTTCTCCATAAAGGTAGGGAACCGTAAAAGCACGATGACCTAATGGCAAGTCAAGCTGACACGAAGTAAAAATTATAGCCCAATGATATCTTTAACAGCATCTAATTCTGGAGCAACTACAGCTGGAGTATAGCCGGCTTCATTAATTGCATTATCAGGATCCTTTAAACCGTGACCTGTTAAAGTTACTACAATTTTACTGCCCTCAGGAATTTTATCGTTAAGCAAACAATTCTTTAATCCAGCTAAAGGAGCAGCACAAGCGGGCTCAGCAAATATTCCTTCCGTTTTAGCTAACTGTTTATAAGCAATAAGTATTTCATTATCTGTTACTTTCCCAATATGGCCATTGGATTCTTCTACTGCATTAGTGGCACCACCCCAACTCGCTGGGTTTCCAATCCTTATTGCAGTAGCTACAGTTTGAGGATTCTCAATAGGCGATCCATCAACTATTGGCGCTGAATTTGCTGCTTGAAAACCAAACATCCTTGGCTTTGAAGATGAAATGCCCAGATCGAAATATTCCTTATATCCTTTCCAATATGCGGTAATATTACCCGCATTACCGACCGGCAAAAAGTGGAAATCCGGGGCCTGCCCAAGTTGGTCAACAACCTCAAATGAAGCTGTCTTTTGACCTTCAATCCGGACCGGATTAACGCTATTGACAACTTCCACTTGGCCAGTTTCACCTAGCTCTCTAACAATACGCAACGCATCATCAAAATTGCCTTCTATCGAAATTGTAGTCGCTCCATACATTAATGCCTGCGCCAATTTACCAAGAGCTATTTTACCATTTGGCAATAGCACAACACACTTTAAGCCGGCACGTGCTGCATATGCGGCTGCAGAAGCTGACGTATTACCAGTACTAGCACAAACTACAACGTCCGCACCTCGCTCCTTCGCCTTGGAAACAGCCATCGTCATGCCACGATCTTTGAATGAAGCTGTGGGATTAAGCCCTTCATACTTCAGATATAATTCTATGTCCCCTCCCATTTCACGAGCAAGGCTATCTGCCTTTAAGAGAGGGGTATTACCTTCAAGCAAAGTCACTATCGGGGTAAATTCATTGACAGGTAAATAGTCAGCATAGCGACGGATAAGTCCAGGCCAAGCTAAGGATGGTTGTTTGGTATTGTTACTCAATATAAATTTAGACTAATCAAAATTTTCTACCCGTATCATAGTAGGTTTCGCCTTTACTGCCGAAAGCCGGCCAATACGTTTCAGAGACTTTTGCATCGCAGCATCAGAAGCATCATGTAACATCATTATTAACGGTACACTTCCCTTAACATTCCCCTCTGGTTGAAATACTGAACAAATTCCGATTTTTGCTTCGCCAAGTATAGCTGCAATACGCGCCAATGTGCCAGGCCGATCAACCACACTGAGTCTTAAATAAAAAGGACTAACCGATTGCTCGATAGGAAGAACACTTCCTTCTTGATCATGAGGCACAAATGGAGGAACTCTCCCAATGCTAATATTTTTTAAATCTAGCGCAGCATCCGCCAAGTCACTCAAGACTGCACTTGCAGTAGCATCCGCGCCAGCCCCCTGCCCGTAGTGGAGAGTATCTCCAACAATATCCCCGCGGACAAGAATCGCGTTATATACTCCACTTACATTTGCAAGCACATGTTTCTCTGGAACCAATGCAGGGTGAACAACTATCTGCACTTTACTTCCTATCTTCTTAACGATTCCCAAAAGCTTAATGCAGTAACCCATATGCCGGGCAAACTGCATGTCTTGAGTTGTAATATGCCGAATGCCCTCAACAAAAATCTGGTTAGGCTTGATCCAAAAACCGTGTGCTAAAGAAGCCAGAATCCCCACCTTATGCTGAGCATCAAAACCATCAACGTCTAATGATGGTTCAGCCTCAGCATACCCCAATCTTTGGGCGTCTAACAAGATGTCCTCAAAATCCCTCCCCTCTGCTTCCATCTGAGTTAGGATAAAATTGCAAGTCCCATTGAGGATTCCATACAACCTCTGGATACGGTTGCCACTCAGACCTTCCCTAAGAGACTTTATAATCGGAATACCCCCTGCTACAGCCGCCTCATAATATAGATTGCCACCATTTTTTTCGACCAATTTGAAAATTGACTCTCCATGGGCAGAAATAAGCGCCTTGTTAGCAGTCACTACCGGTTTGCCAAGCTTCAAGGCCTCATTAACAACTTTGCGGGCAATTGTGGTTCCTCCCATCAGCTCTACCACAATATCAATCTTCGGATCTCGAACTAGAGATTCCCAATCATCAGTGACTAGCCGCTTTGCAAGCCTCGCTGCCCGCGCCTTCCGTGGATTACGCACAGCGACCTTACTCAGAGAAAGTTTCACCCCTAGCCGAGACCCCATCAACGCTCCATTACGAGACAGAGCCTGAACAACGCCGCTGCCGACGGTTCCACAACCTACTAATCCTATATGCACCTTTCTCATTTCAGGCACAGAGAGAGTGCCGGGAAAGTCCACTTGGCTCAAATTATTTTTATATGACTAGTCTACATCGAAGCCGAAAACATGAAAAATGCTTTCCCAAAGCTACGACTGACCTACGATGAGCCCTCTGATATAAATGAAAATTTTAGTAATTGGCGGAGGCGGCCGAGAACACACCTTGGTCTGGAAACTGGCACAATCTCCCCGCCCGACAAAAATATGGTGCGCCCCTGGCAACGCCGGAATCGCAAATGAAACCCTCAAATCAAACAACTCTAAAGTTGAGTGCATCCAAATAGGAGCTGAAGATCTAAAGACACTTTTAGAATTTGCCCAAAACAATGAGGTCGACCTTACCGTTGTTGGCCCCGACAACCCATTAGCCATGGGTATCGTCGACAAATTTCAAGCCATTGGGCTTCGAGCATGGGGGCCTACACAGCAAGCCGCACAATTCGAATCATCAAAGATCTTTTCACAGGAATTCATGGATCGAAACGGTGTGCCTACGATGAAGTCTGCATCATTCCAGAGTCCATCCGAAGCCAAAAGTTTCGCAGCTGAACTTGGAGGCAAATGTGCTGTTAAAGCTGATGGATTAGCGCTCGGAAAAGGGGTTCTGATTTGCAATAGCACCGATGAAGCAAACGTTGCCATCGAACAAATCATGACCGATCGGACATTTGGTGAAGCGGGGGCCAGCGTTCTAGTTCAGGAATTGATTACTGGAACGGAGATTTCGCTTCATGCACTCTGCGATGGCAAAACAGCTAAATTATTTCCCAGCTCGCAGGATCATAAAAGAGCGCTCGAAAATGATCTTGGCCTCAATACCGGCGGCATGGGGACCTACTCTCCAGTACCTTTCCTAAAAGAAGATAAACTTCACGAAATTGCAAATACCGTCCTTGAACCATGGCTCTCCGGCTGTACTCGTGAAGGCATCGATTTTCGAGGTATGATATACCCTGGAATCATGCTTACTGATGATGGACCTAAGGTTCTTGAATTCAATGCTCGATTCGGCGACCCAGAAACGCAGGTATATCTTCCCCGCCTAAAAAACGATCTCGTCGACTTACTTGAAGCCAGCATCGACGGCACGCTAAATGAACACGAATTGCAGTGGACCGACCAATCGGCTGTCTGCGTTGTAATGGCCTCTGGCGGCTATCCTAACGACTATGAAAAAGGAAAAGTGATTAGCGGGATTGAAGCTGCCGATGCTATATCAGGCGTTAAGGTATTCCACGCAGGCACTACAATAAAAGACAACAAAATCGTCAATTCTGGGGGACGTGTATTAGGTGTTACAGCACTTGGCGATAATTTACTAGCTGCCCGAAACCTTGCATACAAAGCAGCCGCTATGATTCACTTCGACGGGGCTTTTAGTCGCAAAGATATCGCTGCTAAAGCTCTATAATCAAACTTGCCTAGTCTATCCAACCAAAAATATCTCACCATCAACCAACTCTGTCTCAAGAGGTATAAGGCTAGCTCCAACACATGGACCAGCAATGCATAAGCCAGTTTTTGGTTCATAAAAAGCCCCGTGAGTCTGACACACGAAAAGATTGTTATCTTTGCTGAAAAATTCGCCATCTCCATAATCAAGGGTAATCGGCAAATGACGGCATAAATTCTCGTACGCCACAATGTCGCCATTGAAATTTGCTATAAAAGCGTCGATGCGCAATCCATCACGTTTAAATGAAAACCGCTTAGCTGAACCTGTCGGCAATTCCATGAGCTTAGCGATTTTTTTTCGCATCAACTTTTGGATAGCCCCCCCTCCAAAACGCCCTCATTAAGGCTTCCCCTACGATACCCTCGGGTATCAACTTCTACTTTAACAAACCCGACTTCAAGAAAACTGTCCATTACAGAGGTCTCCCAGCCTTCAGTCAAAAATCGAGCCATCTCCTCTGAACCAAGCTCAAGTCGAGCCATTACACCATCAGGCTGTTCGTGATGCCTAACCCGCACCTCTTTAAATCCAGCATCACGTAATATTCCTTCTGCTTTTTCAATCATAGCAAGTTTCTCACGCGTGACCTCCTGACCGTATGGAATACGAGAGCTCAAGCACGGCATTTGCGGTTTGTCGGCCGTTGGTAAACCTAACACCTTTGAGCAAGATCGAATATCTGCCTTAGTCATTCCGGCGTCTTTCATAGGAGCTCGAACCTTAAACTTTTTAGCTGCATCAGCTCCTGGTCGATGATCCCCAATATCACTAGAATTTTCACCATAGGCAAGGACATCAAAGTCATAATCATCTGCAATCTCGCTCAACTGAACAAACAATTCGTGTTTACAGAAATAACAGCGATTAATAGGATTCTCAGTATAAGCAGAGTTGGAAAACTCCTGAGTTTTTACAACTCGCAATGGAAATCCATATTTTTTTGAAATTTCCTGTGCCTCGGTTAACTCTCGCCTAGGCAAACTTGGTGAATCAGCTATCACCGCAAGTGCACGATCTCCCAAAACCTGATAAGCAATATAAGCTAGCAAGACAGAATCTACTCCGCCCGAATACGCAACTAGGCAAGACCCGTAACCGCGCAGGATTTCTTTGAGCTGATTAAGCTTAACATCACTCACCCAAAAAAAATGCCTCGAACATTGAACAAAGTCCAGCGACTAGAAAATTACTATACAAATTCACATCACCCTATAAGCATTACCGCAATAATTCACCTGGAAAAATATTTAAAGGCATAGTGACAGAACGCATATAAAGGTGTATATTGAATAACGTTTTCAGAATGAAAATTTTCTTGATAATCATATCGCTCTTGCTTCATCAAGTGCTAGTTTATGGAGAAAGACTTCTATATTTAAACCAATATACATTGGTTAAAGGACCAATCATTATTGAAGGCGTAAAAGCGAATGCCTCTGGCCTAACATACCACGCTGAACGCGACAGTCTATTTGTCGTACTAGATCAGCCTCAACGAGTTATTGAAATTAATTTCGACGGATCACTCAGACGGAAAATTGAACTAAATAAATTTCAAGACACCGAAGGAATCGCCTGGATAACAGGAGATATCTTCGCAATTGCAGAGGAAGGCAAGTGTAACATTGTGCTGGTCGAACTCGAACCTGATGATGGGGGTGTAAGTTGGAAAAAAGCAAAAAAGCTCAAACTAGGAATTAAGGTTAGCCCGCTAAATGGGATCGAAGGACTAACATACGACCCCATAAAAAAACTCTTTTTCGTAGCTAGAGAAAAAAATTCAGCAGCCTTGTTTAAAGTCCTTCAACCTCCAAATGGCAGCAAAGAGAACCCCACTTCAATACTCATGACCGTAGCAGGGCGTGGGCTAAAAGATATATCAGGACTCCATTACAGCTCACATGACGAAAGACTGATAATCCTAAGCCATGAATCTGCCTGCGTAGTGGAGGCGAACAAGTACGGCATAGAGAAAAGTCGCTTATCTTTAAAGGGCGGACAAGCAGGACTAAAACAAACCGTACTTAAGGCGGAAGGCGTCGCACTCGACAAACGAGGGACACTTTATATTGTCGGGGAACCAAACCAATTGTTTATCTTTGACAAGAAGAAATAATTAGCAAGTTTTTCAGTCAATCGATAGCGCTACTCCGGAGCTAGAAGCCAAATTAATATGCAAAACCTCATTCTCTATTTGGGTCGAACTCAATGCGCCTGAACGAGACTCTGCAAGCAACCCAACTTCTTTTATAAACTTTTGTTTTATCCGAATACTCCTGGCCCTTGTTCCAAAATTAAACGCTATAACAGATTGATGCCTCCCTTCTTTTCTTCTGTAAGCCAATGTAAAATCTTTATCATCAGCGACTATGTATTCTATGCTTCCTGTCTTCCATTCTGGACGTTTTTTCCGAAGTGAAATGAGTTTCTTGTAGTAAGCGATCCATTTTGCATCAGGCTTCACGGGAATTGGCTTATTACGTCCGCCAACAGGATTAAACACCTGCGGTCGATGGTTAATATCATCCCAAATAATTGGCTTTCGGCAATCAGGATCGTCAGCACCCCACATGCCCAACTCGTCACCATTCCAAATGTGGGGAGCACTTAAGAAAGTAAACTGATGTAACAACATCATCCGCATCTCATGGACAACCCCTAAATCAGGCGGCCCAAGATGAAGACCCATATTCCCCCTGGCCCCCATACGATACTTATACTTGTGCTTATTTTGAAACGAGGTGCCAAACCGCGGACTATCGTGGCTCGCAACAAGATTCATTAAGTTCTGGGAGAGTGATTTACTGTAACCTTTATAAACTCGATCCATCTCAGCAACAAAGCCGGTTGGCTTGAGTCCGCCGTTGGCTTGAGCAAATAACATTCGAGCCGGCTTGTACCATTGATAATGCATAACTGAATCAAAAATATCCCCCTTCAAGAATGGCCTAGGGTCCATTAACTCATCAGGCCAATTGGTCCACCAAGCTTCACCAAGTAATAATGCTTCCTGATTAATTCCACGAACAAACTTTCTGTAATCACGCCAAAATCCAAGTGGCACATGCGTCGCAACATCAAGCCGAAAACCATCCACCCCATCGCTTGAATCCCCATCGCCATTAGGATCCAACCAACGCCTTGTGACGTTGAATATATGCGCCTTAACCTCAGGGTGCAGATCCCCCTCAAAAACATGCCCATTTTGCTTGTTAGAAACGTTAACTTTTTTAAGTTCTGGCAATGTCTGAACCCCAAGCCAGCCCTTATAACTGAACTCGTCTTCAGGCGTCTTTGGGTCGTCAAACGAGGTGATCTCATACCAATCCTTATACCGGCTTTTAGCCTGATTCTTTTTTAGGTCCTCCCACGCCCAAAACTTTATTCCTGTGTGATTCCAAGAATAGTCAATAATTAGCCGCATACCTCGTCTGTGGACTTCGCCGACAAGCTTAAGGAATAATTGGTCAGCTGAGGTCCATTGCCAAGTAGCAGGATCTCTAGGGGTTTCTTCATCTATGATTGCAGAGTCTCCTTTAGGATCAGGCCCAAAATTGCGGTCAATATGCCTATAATGACGCACATCATACTTGTGAAGCGACGGAGAGTCATTAAGTGGATTGAAATAAATAGCGGTAATCCCAAGATCCTGCAGATAATCTAATTTATCCAGCACACCTTGCAGGTCTCCGCCGAATCGCCGTGCAGCAGCAAGCTTGTGAAAATCACTTCCATCTGACTTAGCCCAACTCTCCTGTTCATACCAATCATGCTGCCATGGAGTTACCTGCCAGTTAGCGGGAACGTAACCAGGGTAAGCTCCCTGCATGTACGCAGGACTAGGATCATTCGATAAGTCCCCATTACGAAAACGTTCAACAAAAATCTGGTACCAAATCGCGTCCCGAGCCCAGCTTGGTGCCTGATCAAAAGGAGCTGAATGCCCCAAAAATTTGCCAAATAAAAGCAAAGAGAATCCAAAAAACAAACAACCTATTAGTCGTTTCATCGCATTTTCAATGGTTCATCCGCTCAATAATTGATGTAGTCGACTTGCCTTGCACAAAGGGAATAATAGCAATCTCTCCACCTGATTCCTCAACCACCTCACGCTCATCGGCCACCAATGTTTCCAGAGAATAGTCACCTCCTTTTACGTAAACATCCGGCTGGGCCAAGCGTAAAAAATTTACGGCACTTTTCTCATGGAAGACCACTACAGCCCCCACAGATTCCAATGCAGCCAACACCAATGCACGGTCTCCTTCTGTATTTACAGGGCGGCCTGAACCTTTGAGCTGGCGAACAGAATCGTCTCCATTACAACCAACTAGCAGGACATCCCCTTGAGCTGCTGACTGCTCCAAATAGGTAACATGCCCCGCATGGAGAAGGTCAAAACAGCCATTGGTTGCAACCAATCGAGAATTCGATTCGCGCAGCTTCTTTCGCCAACCGGGTAATTCATTAAGCGATAATATTTTATTTATAGCGCTCATCTGGACAGAATCTACATTGACAAAGCTCAATAGCCAATCCCTGCGCATTCCTTACTAGGGCTTAAGCCAACATTACACAAAGCAAGCCTGTTTTGAGGTTGCAAAAGGCTTTACGAAACGAGAGAAATCGCCGTGCGATGCCATTAAGTAAACAGGTCCAAGCATTTGATACACTTCTTCACAGTGCAGAACCTATATTGGCACTTGCCCCAATGCAGGATGTTACAGACCTGCCATTCTGGAAAGTAATTGATAAACGCGGCAACGCCGATGTTTATTTTACTGAATACTTTCGTGTCCGGAATGGCTCCAGACTAGAGAAACCCATTCTGAGATCTATTACAGAAAATCCAACTGGAAAGCCCGTGATCGCACAAATGATCGGCAATAGTATCCCGGACCTGATTCGGACAGCCCGTGAGCTCCAGCATTATCCTATTGCAGCCGTAGACCTTAATCTAGGATGCCCTGCACCAGTCGTTTATAAAAAGTGTGCTGGCGGCGGACTGCTACGCGAACCAGAACGGGTCGACAAAATTCTTGGAGCCCTACGCGGAGCAATCGAAACACGATTCACAGTAAAAACTCGAATCGGATTCGATAGTTCAAGTATATTTGACAAGCTACTCCCTATCTTCTCTAAACATAATCTTGATCTCCTCACCGTCCATGGCAGGACAGTGAAGGAAATGTATCGAAGCGCCGTGCATTATGAATTTATTAAACGTGCAAGTGAAGAAGTTGGCTGCCCAGTCTTAGCCAATGGCAACATATATTCAGCAGTAAAAGCAGAGGCGGTTCTCCACGAGACCAACTCACACGGCCTCATGATAGGACGGGGAATTATTAGAAATCCATGGATGTTCAAACAAATCCGACAGCACCTCCACGGAGAAGTGCCAACAAGGCCAAGTGGGCAAGATGTCCTTAATTATGTCGAAGAGCTCTTTGAAACAACTGCCCCAGATAACTATGTTGAAGTTAGCCAGGTACAAAAGATGAAGAAGTACATGAACTACTTTGGATTAGGAATAGATGCTGATGGCCAATTTCTCCACGACATTCGTCGAACAAAAAGCAAACCAGATTTTTTCAGCATATGCCGACGACATCTAGACCATAAAAGACCTATGCTACTAGAGCCATTCTCTCCAAAGCTCCATAGCAAAGATATCGTTGCTGGATGCCACACCTAAATAAATGTTTAACTGATAAGGCGAAAACACGATTGCTTGACAGTCTACTCGCCGATACATTGTCCCAGCTGCAATGACGCTAACTGAGAAAATAATGGCTCGAGCATCGGGCAAAAGTAATTTAGTTGCTGGAGAAAACGTCTGGGTACAAGTTGATACTTTAATGACTCACGACGTTTGCGGCCCTGGGACAATCGGGGTTTTTAAGCGTGAGTTTGGTCAGAATGCCAAGGTTTGGGACGCAAAAAAGATTGTGATTATTCCAGATCATTACATTTTCACATCCGACTCATTATCAAACCGGAATGTAGATATTCTCCGCACATTTTCGAAAGAACAAGGCCTTCCATATTTCTATGACGTAATCGATGATGAAAATGGCAATTGGCAATTCGACTCATCACAAGGGCTACTCAAGCGTCAATACGGATCGCGTTATGCAGGGGTCTGTCATGCCGCGCTCCCGCAAAAGGGACATCTAAGACCTGGTGAAATATTATTCGGAACAGACTCACATACTTGCATGGCGGGAGCATTCAACCAATTTGCCACCGGAATAGGTAACACGGATGCCGGCTTTGTTATGGGCACCGGCAAACTGCTCATCAAAGTGCCAGAAACTATGCACTTCCGACTTGAAGGCAAACTACAGCCTGGGGTAATGGCTAAGGATATCATACTACATGTTATTGGTGAAATTGGCTTCGACGGCGCAACTTATCGCGCTATGCAATTTGATGGAGAGGGTGCTTCTGATCTCTCAATGGATGACCGAATGACGGTTGCCAACATGGCCATTGAAGCGGGCGGAAAAAATGGTATTTTCGAGTATGATGAAAAGACCAAGTCTCTGGTCGAGGAACGCACCTCGCTTAACGGAACAAAAAGCGAATATGAACCTGTAGAACGTGATAACAATGAATCATTCATCTACGATTCAACCATCGATCTCACTAAACTTGAACCTACCGTTGCTTGCCATCCCGACCCTGGCAATCGGAAAACCGCACGCGAAATGACAGACATGAAACTAGATCGTGCCTACATAGGATCCTGCACTGGAGGTAAAACAAGTGACTTTATAGCCTTCGCAGAAATTATACGCGGGCAAGAAGTACGCATAGACACATTCGGGGTGCCTGCCACCCCAGAGATTGTCAATGATTTGCAAACAACAGAATGGGAGGGCAAATCAGTCTGGAATATACTCACCGATGCAGGGGTAAGAATGACTGAAAACGCTGGGTGCTCAGCATGCCTTGGAGGCCCTGTCGACACATTCGGGCGTATGAACGAAGGCGGCATGAAGTGCATTAGTGCAACCAACCGGAATTTCCCCGGTCGAATGGGAAGTAAGGAAAGCGAAGTCTATCTAGCCAGTCCAGCCACTGTCGCGGCCAGCGCCCTTGCTGGACATGTTGCAGATCCGCGTGATTACTTAAACTAAATAGCTAACCCAGTTTGACAGTCGCAAAACCACCGTGGTAGCTTGCCCCAACTTCTCTTTAAACAATGGTGCTCGAGCAACCAGTATTGGTATTAAATCGACTTTGGCAGGCAGTAAATATCTGTTCAACTCGTCGAGCACTTTCCATGTTGTACGAAGGCAACGCACAAGTCGTTCACAGTGAAGAAGGCCATTTCAATACCTTCAGTTTCAATGAGTGGGCGGATTTTTCTGAACAAAAACCTGAACAAGAGTGTGTAAACGGAGTCAGCATAAAACTACGGCTCCCAAAAGTGGTTCTTCTGATGGTCTACGACCGCATGCCTAGAAAAGAAGTTAAGTTTACTCGTCATAATATTTTTCAGCGCGACAAAAACACCTGTCAATATTGCGGTAATAAATTTGATGCTCGAGATCTAAATCTCGACCATGTGGTCCCTCGCCAACACAGCGGGCCAACCACCTGGGAAAACATTGTATGCTCTTGCATTCCATGCAATTCACGTAAATCCAATAAGACCCCGGAACAAGCTGGAATGAATTTGATTCGACAACCACGCAAACCACATTGGCATCCTTTCATGCAGGTGCGGTTCAGTCTCCAGCACCATGAGAGCTGGCGTCACTTTTTAGATCTCGCCTATTGGAACGTAGAGCTCGGAGAAGATTTGCAATAGAATCTCTAACAAGCTGAAGATTTAGCTTTCTCTATCAATTTCCAGAATTCTGGATTTTCTTCTAGAATCTGGTCTTCGCTTCCAGGCAACTTGTTACGATAGAGAAAATCGCGTAGTTGTTTTTTTGCATGAAGTATTCTGTGAATAAGCACACCTAGTTCATGTCGTTCAAAATAAACTCGATAATTACCAAGTCGAAATCGAAACATATGATGCCCATCACGGTTTAATCGACCGAATTTATCCATTTCATCGCTGCGAACATCCTGTGGCAGCCCACGGAATTCACCTAAAATCTCTAACTGCAAGCCCTTGGGTAATTTACCAAGCTCCGCCGCAGCTGTTGGGGTAAAAATGATCTGAAAAGGTGACATATATAGGAGTCAAATTGGCAGCGTGTACGAGAATCGAACTCGTCTTTCCGCCTTGAGAGGGCGGCGTCCTAACCGGATAGACGAACACGCCTTAACGAAATGAGATTTATGACGAATTCCACCTTCCTGAGTCAACACGAAATCACTTAACTAATTGAAGATCATTAGATCATTTCTTCAAACTAGACTTTTTCCCGTTAGAAAACACCCACGCAAGCGAGGAGCCGATAATTTCCTGTGCATCGTCAAATAGGGAGTAAAACACAGGAACTACAAGGAGAGTGAAGAGGGACGCTGAAGCCATTCCCCCTATCAATGTCAAACCAAAGCTACGATAGCTCATTCCCATATCGCCTCCATCAGAGAGAACCATTGGAATCATCCCGAAAATTGTGGTTAGCGCCGTAATGGCAATAGGTCTAAAACGATGATCTGCAGCATTCAATAGTGCGGTTGTACGATCATTGCCAGCATGCCGCAGGCGATTAGCATAGTCGATTAGTACGATGCCATTGTTAACGACCACCCCGACAAGTAACATACCTCCTACAATTCCAAGCATATCCATCTTTACCCCTGTCAGATAATGGATCCAAACCGCTCCAATTGCTGCTAAAGGGATAGTGAAAACGATCGATAGCGGCATCATAACGCTCTCAAACAGAAATGCCATTAGCATGTAAATAAACAGCACTGACAATACAAGTGCTAAACCCGCAGCAAAAAAATCCTCTTTCCCATAACGCATACGAAGTTCACTAAATGAAATACCTTCAGGAAGGTCGATATTTAATTTTGCCGCATCTATAGCTTTTTTAGCTTCCTCCTCACGCCCAGCTTCCAGCTCCATTGTTAGCGTATGACTCACGGATTTGTTGGTTCTTCTAATATAACGTGGGCTGCTCAACATAGAAGGGCGAGTTAGAGACCCAACCGAACTGAATCGCCCATCCTCAGCCGGCACAAGGAAGTTATTCAAATCGGCTAACTCTGCTCGATCGTCTTCACTAAATCGAACACGGACTGGGATTTGCCGACCCTCACTTTGGAAACGGGGAAGACTACTACCTCGCAATGCGTTACCAACAAGGCTCGCAAGTGTAGTTGGATTGACTCCAATGGAACTTGCACGATCACGGTCAACGATCAATGCCATTTCATTAGGGTCATCATCCTGCCGCTCCTGCAGCGCCAATACACCTGGAAGACTCGAGAAAACAGGCTTTAGAGATTCAGTTACTTCATCAAGTTTTATAGGGTCATTTCCCACAAGCCTGACAGAATAACGTTCCTCCCTATCCTGCTTCTCTTCACCTTCACCCATTCGTTCATAACTGATTTTTAAGCCAGGAACCTCGGGCAGCAGCTTGAATATCCTCTCCGAAACCTCTCGAGGAGTCATGTCATTAAGCCTTTCTTGTTTAAACCAACCCTCTAATGAACCGTACCACGTTGCGTACCTAACTAGATAACCTTCGAGATCGAACTCATCTTTCCGAGCATCCAAAATCTTCTCTACTTTTTTGAAGTAATCGGTGCGCTGATCAAAATTGAATTGGCTAGGAAAATTAAAAGAGATATTGAATTGGCTCATTTCACGTTTTTCGTCAAAAGAAAAACCCACCTCCTTAAAAGTATGGAAATATGTGGCACTAAATAAAACAAGAAATATAACAGCTAAGTCGATGCGACGTTGAAGATAGTAGCGCAGAGCTTGGTTATACCAAGCGTTGAACCTATCAAATGTGATACTATAAATCCGACTAAGCCAGTTGCGGAATGCCTCAACCCCAATACCAAGCCAATCAAATCGGCCTAACGGATCCCGACCAAGTGTAAGGAACACACATAACGGAACAAATACCAATGCGATGATCAGTGAAGAGAGTAGTGCCGCAACGATAGGAACAGCTAGTCTTAACAAAAAAAATCGCATTTCGCCTTCAACCAATACTGCCGGAAGAAAAACTATTAAGGTCGTAAAGGTGGCAGTTGTAATAGCTAACCCAATCTCCTGAACTCCTTTGAGGCAAGCATCATGCCTAGTCATGCCACTTAAATAATGTCGCTGAATATTCTCAGCTACCACCACTGAATTATCAACTAACAACCCAACACAAATCACAAGCCCGAGAATGGTAAGTATATTCAAAGACTCGCCACTAAAATACATTGCCGAAAGAGCAATAAACAAACACAGCGGAATGGCTAATGTAATTATTAGCGTTATGCGCAAACGCCTTAGAAACATATAAAGCACTAACGCAGCTAAAAAAGCTCCAATCCGACCAGTTGTATAGAGCGTATTTAGCTGTGTCATTACGATACCTCCCTGATTCATAAAAACACGAAGCTCAAAGTTCTCCAGCTCGGGATCTGACTTCCATCGATCAATCATTGCCTCAACTTGATTGCATACAGCTACAGTATTAGCAGAACTTTCCTTTGTAATTGTAATAGCCATCGCCGGCTTTCCATTCACACGAGTTACATGACGACGTTCTTCAGGTTCATATTTTAAAATAGCTATATCACTTAAAATAATATTAGTGCTTACAGGCATGTTTCTTAACTGATCAATGTTCTGGTAGCTACTATTGGATTTAAGTAAATATTTTTTATATCCATCCTGAACATTGCCACTAGCAAGATTGAAATTGTCACCCTGCAACTGACGAGACAATTTATAGATATCTAGGCCGTACGCCTCTGAACGGTCTTTATCTACTTCGATAATAATTTCCTTCTCTTCCAAACCCTTAGCATCAACGTGGGCAACACCGTCAATTCGAGATAAAGGCGTAATGATTTTCTTATTCATAAAATCATACACATCAACTTCAGGCGGCAGCGCATGAGCCACCCCAAGCATTACTACCGGAAATCCAGACATATCCATCTTATATATGTAGGAAAATTCCACATCATCAGGAAATCGCAGTTTAGCGCGCTCAAGGCGATCACGCACCTCCCGATAAGCCACATCCATGTCAGTTCCCTGTTTAAAATCAAGACTAGCTCTTACTGAACTTGAAGAACAAGAAGTAGTCATAGACTCAACACCTCCTACGGTACTTAGTTCTTCCTCTAGCGGCATGGCTATTTTCTCCATTGCCTCCTGAGGAACAGCAGAATTCCAGGGCACCCGAATTGAAAGAGAATTTGTCTCAAATCCTTTAGGGAAGAGCTCGAGCTTAAGACGAGAAACAGCAATTAGTCCTACAGCTAAAATAGTTAAAAACAATACAAACATGCTTACCCGGCGATTAAGAGAAAATCGGGTAATACTTGTAGCTAGCTCGTTAGATTCCATTAGCTATAATGCACAAAATGTCACTTAATCTTAAGCCTTTGCGAACTATCTAATACTGAGGCAAGAATGTTTTGTATCGCCTTCTGAGCATCATCTATCAACGCATAAAATACAGGGACGGCTAAAAGAGTAAAAAATGTTGCCGTAGTCATGCCCCCAATAATCATAAAACCGAAACTTTCAAAACTTCTACCCATAGCTTCAGAGGACGCCAATGTCAGAGGAATCATTCCAAAGATGGTTGTAAAAGCAGTCATAACTATTGGGCGGAACCGGTGACGGGTCGCGAGTAAAAGAGCCTCATTTCGATCCATACCTCCAGCTCGAAGTCGATTTGCGTAATCAACCAATACAATACCATTATTTACCACCAGCCCCATTAAAAGAATACCACCGACTATTCCCATGTCGTCTATCCCGGTCCCGGTATAGAAGTGCAACCAAATCGAACCAATAGCTGCCAAAGGGATTGTCAATATGATGGAAAGTGGCATAAGTATACTCTCAAATAAGAATGCAATAAGCATATATATAAAAATGATTGAAAGCCCCATAGCTATCAAGCTCGTCGAAATTTCATCATCATCGAATGTAACCTTCATTTCACTGAACGACACCCCTTCTGGCAAATCAATATTCCTTTGAGCCTCATAAATCGCCCTTCGCGCTTCGCTTTCCTCGCCAGACTCAAGTTTCATACTAATGTAATAACTGATTTTTTTATCAGATCTTTGAATGTGAGTTTCACTATTTAGCATTGCCGGCTTTGTGATAGCGCCGATCGAAGAATAACGGCCATCATCACTCCTGACTCGATAGTTATTAATATCATCCAGTTCTGCCCTATCCTCCTCACTGAACCGCATGCGAACTGGGATTTGGCGACCATTACCGCTGAAATCTGCCAGCGAACGCCCTCGCAAAGCACTGCTTACCACCCCTGCCACTGCTTCCGGGCTAATCCCCATTGAACTAGCTCTGTCACGGTTAACCATTAATGCCATCTCATTTGGCCCCTCATCAGAATCTTTGTCTTCTACAGAAAGAACGCCAGGCAAATCTGCAAATGCAGGCTTTAACATCTCTCCAACCTCCTCGAGCTGCCTTGGATCGTCACCGACCAGGCGAAGATGGTGTCGTGACTTTTGATCATTTCGCTTTTCGCCTCCGGTATCCATACCTGAATAGTAAACTCGAACACCTGGAATTTCAGGAAACATCTTATATAATCTATCAGGCACTTCATCCTTTGGAATATTCCCCAAACCTCCCTCGTCAGAGTAATTAGCTTCAAACTCAGCACGGGTATGCTTGTCAAATTCTACTCGGTAACTGGAAATCCCAAACTGCAACTTGTTTGTTTCAACAATATTTTCAACCTCTTGAAAATAAGCATCCTTTTGCGCGATCGTAAAGTGCTCTGGAAACCGCACTCTCATATGAAACTCATCGCGGTCATCATCACGATACCCAACGACTTCAATCTTTTTAAAACCGTAAAAATAAGTAGCTGATAGCAGGACAATTAGTATGAACGCCAAGTCCAACCTACGATTCAAATAGAATTTAAGAGCTCTATTATAGAGAGCGTTGAACTGCTCAAATGTCAATTTATAGAAAAACAAAAGACCTTTTTTTATTAAGGCCATTACGATATGTGGCCCCCTTAGCCCCCTCGAAATGAAAGTTTCATCATCACTACCGGACCCAGCAGTCAGATAAACACAAAGGGGAATAAAAATTATTGCCATGCCTAATGATGCAAGTAACGCCGAAACCACCGGCAATGCCAGTTGGTATAACATGAAACGCATTTCCCCCCCAACAAGTAGCGATGGGAGAAAAACAATTATGGTGGTAAGCGTTGCTGTGGTAATTGCCAAACCTATTTCACCAACACCTTTTATACAGGCAGCCCTTCGAGACAGCCCAGACTGTAAATGGCGATTAATATTCTCCGCAACAACCACTGAGTTGTCGACCAGCAATCCAACACAGATGACCAATCCCAAAATGGAGGTCATATTAAGAGTGTCCCCAGCAAAATACATGACTGTCATGGAGATAAATAGAGCGAGAGGAATTCCGAGTGCTATGATTAGCGTCAATCGGAATTGACGCAGAAAAAAGAACAAAACAAAGCCCGCCATTATAGCCCCATAAAGACCATTATTGGTCAGACTATTCAGCTGCCTTTTAATGATCTCTCCATAATTCTGATATAGGTAGAGCTCGTACTGAGCCAACTTAGGATTTTTACTTATTTCATCAATAGCAGCCGCAACCTTACTACCTACCTCGACAGTATTTGCTTCACTTTCCTTGACGACCTCCACTCGTGCTGAACGCATTTTATTCCAGCGTTCAGTGCGTTGGTAGGTATCATCCACTTCATATTTAATAGTAGCGACATCTCTCAAATAGACCGAATCACTTAACGGAATATTTCCTAAATCCTGCATAGAGTGAAAAGTGCTGCTTGATTTAAGTAGATACTTCTTACCTCCATCAGTCACAGTGCCACTTGACAGTGTAAAATTGTCCCCTCTAAGCCTCTGAGAAAGCCGATTTATGCTAAGGCCGTAAGCTTCAGCACGATCCTTGTCTAATTCAATTATAATCTCTTTCCGATAAATTCGCACATTTACATCAGCAACCCCATCAATACGCTGCAGAGGCCTAACAATATGTTTTTCGACATTGTTGTATAAGTCGGTGTCGTCAGTATAACGCACGGACATACGACAAACCGAAGAACTAGAACCCCCGTATTTATAAATTCGATAATCATCCACTCCATCTGGGAACCGAAGAGAGGCCCTCTCCATTCGGTCACGGACTTCCCGATAAGCAACATCCATATCGGTATCACGCTTGAAGCGCAGACTAACTTCCGAAGAGGTTTGGGAAGCCCGCGTATCTATGGACTCAATACCACGAACAGTGCTGAGCTCTTCCTCCATTGGGAGCCCAATTTTTTCCATCGCTTCTTCGGGAACTCCTGAACTCCACCCAGTACGAATGCGCATGTAGTTACCCTCTCTTCCTTTGGGATATTTTTCCAAAGGAAGCCGATTAACAGCAATAAACCCAATAGCTAGGATTGTCAGAAACAGAACGAACACCGTGACCTTGCGATTAAGAGATGCTCGAGTGATCTCGGTGGCAATTTCACTAGTTTGCATAGCCTATTCCTCTACAGATTGAAAAAAACGTTCCCCCACTAGGGCAAATAGATAATATATGGTCGGGATAACAAGTAGTGTTAGTATGGTTGAAGTTAACAAGCCACTAATTACCGCAACCGCCATTGGTGTCCGAATTTCTGCGCCATCCCCCAATCCAATTGCCATTGGCAGCAAGCCTAAAACGGTAGTAGCCGTAGTCATCAAAATAGGCCTCAATCGAACACAACCGGCTTGAATAATCGCATCCTTCAACGGGATGCCACGACCGCGGAGAGTATTCGCATAATCGACCAAAACTATAGCATTGTTCACAACAATGCCCGCCAACATAATCATTCCAAGAAAAACCACCACGGATAAATTTATTCCTAAAATCTCCAAACCCAAAACTGTGCCAACAAAAGCCATTGGAATTGTAAACATAATAATAAGCGGCTGGGTAAGTGATTCGAATTGAGAAGCCATAATCACATATACAAGGAATAAACTCAGGCCAAGGGCGAGATAAAGACTTGTGCGACTGCGTTCCCATTCCTTGTTTTGGCCTGTTATGAAAAAATCCATGTATCCTGGCCAATCGACTTTTTCCATAAGTACACGCTTTGCTGTCTCAACGGCAGCACCCAATGAACCTTCCCCAATGTTTGCCTGCACTAAAGCCACCCGTTTGCCATCAATTCTGCGGATTTCACTTGGGCCCTCACCCACGTTCAGCTCTGCCACTGCATTAAGAGGGATAGGAGTATCCCCACTAGGGTTAACCGTCAATTGACCAACATCTGCCACCTGGCCTCGATCCTGCTTGGACAAACGTACAACAATTGGAACTCGACGGTCGCGACGGTTCAGTCGCGTAGCTTCTGATCCCTTAACCATATCGCGCACTTGATTCGCAATTGAATTGATGTTCAGACCATGTCTAATGATTTGCTGCCGGTCATAGGTAATTTGAACTTCCGGAGCACCGCTACGTAAAGTGGGTTCGACATCAGTAAGTTCAGACTCTTTTGATAAAAGTGCAGTCGATTGGTCAGAGTACTCCTTAAGCTCCGAAAGCTCCTCTCCGTTAATCTGAATCACAACTGGCTTTTTCGAGCTAAACAACACTGGCCGCGTAACTCGAGTGGTTATGTCCGGCACATCATCGAATAACTCACGGAGTTTTGCTATAACCAGTTCCTCCGTCTCATAAGGCGTTTTTGTCTCCTTCAAGAGGACTTTAAAACGAGCCGAATGTTCACCTTCATCGGACCGTTTCATATTGCTGGTGTCGAATCCATACATTACTAATAAAGTGTCAATCTTACTGTCTCCGTTCTTTTTTGACTCCAGAATTTTTTTCTCAACTTGACCAAGAATCTTAACAGTTTGATCAAGAGGAGTCCCAACTGGGAGAGCAACCTCAAAGGTGAACTCGCTTTGGTGGACCTCAGGAAGCAATTCTGTTTCTAGTTGCCGTCCAACAGAATAAGTAATAAAGAAACAAGCAATGGCTAGAGCAATCATCGATGCCGGACTATTTATAGCCCAACGGATCAGTGAATGATAAATACCCTGGCCTGTATCAGATGAGCCTTTTGAATAATTTGAACCTTTATTAGGAATATAAACGCCAATAATTGAGCCAATGATTGTAATCCTGCTATAAATTACCATTACGATAAATGCCACCGCTCGAATCAACCAAACCAGTGAAAGGCCAAGCAATTCCAACAAAAAAGAAATGGCTAATCTTAAAACAAAATATAAGGAGGTAGAAACCCAAAGAATCTCTTTTAAAGAGAAAATTGTTTGCTTTGAGATAAATAATCTCACCCCGCTATAACTTTTTCCGAACGCACTAAACGCCCCCCAAAGCTTTGCAAGCATTCGAGCATTAGAACTAGATTCACCATATCTGTTATTTGCGCCATCGCCTCTTATAAATAAGACAAAAAGCGGAACGACAATTGTAATTAACCACCATGCCGACATGCCGACATCATGCAATCGCTTGGCTAAAGCAATGATAAGCGGAATTGCACAAACAAAAGCCCAGATTCTCAAAACTGAATATGTCACACTTGTATCGCTAATCTCTTTTTCAAAACGAGGATCATCCACAGCAGAAATCATCCAAGCCGCATAGCCTTCAGCCAAACCGATCATGGCACCTAGTAAAACTACAGCGGGAAGTATTAATCCCAGCCAAAAGGAACTCATACTTAGACGACCTTCGATCGAGCCAAAAAAATGCGATCCCATTCCAGCCCCAGATTTGAGCTGAAATCCAGAACGACTAGCCAACATCGGAATAAATAAAACAGCAACAATAAGCGAGGCAATCAGAGATGTTACGACCGTTAATCCCAAATCACTGAATACCTGACCAGCAAGTCCTTCAACAAAAACCATTGGAAAAAACACACATATGGAAGTAAGAGTTGAAGCAATCACTGCACCGCGCACCTCCTTTGTTCCACGGATTGCTGCATTGCGAATCGAATCACCCTCCTCGCGACAACGGTAAATTGACTCAAGCACTACAATGGAGGAATCAACCAACATACCTATACCCATGGCCAATCCTCCCAATGACATAATATTAAGAGAAACATCTAAAATGTTTAAAGGCGCAAATGTAACAAGAATCGAGATTGGAATACTAAGGGCAATGATTGCCGTTGTTCGCAGATCACGCAGAAACAACAACAAAACTATAATGGCAAGCATTCCGCCCATATAAGCCGTTTGCTTGACTTCCGTAATACTATTATCGATGAAAATGGAACGGTCAGCCACCACGCGAAGATATGCATCTTCCTCGGCACGTAGCTTCCCTGCCAATGTTGAACGAACAGACCCGGAAGTCTCTCCGACAAGTTTTTTAACATCCTCGGCAACTTGAATCATGTTAGCGTCGGCTTCCTTGTAAATATCGATCTGTACACTTTCGTTACCATCGGTCTTCGTCATCATTTCCCGATCCTGCTGTCCGTAGACGACTTGGCCTAAGTCTTTCACCCGGATCTCACGGCCATCACGTCGGAAAACAATGGTGTCCGCGATTTCATCAAGATTTTGATATTCATTTACGGTTCGAATCATGTACTCCGCACCACCCTCTCGAATACGACCACCAGCAGCATTGATATTTTCAGCACGAAGACGACTGAGCACCTGACTAATAGAGAGGTTAACGCGCTGCAGCTTAGCCTCATCAATTAACACATGAATTTCTTCCTCTAATCCGCCTCGCACACGAGCTGCAGCCACACCTTTTATTGGTTCCAATCGCCGCTTCACTTGAAGCTCTGCAATACGTCGCAACCTGCGTAACCCTTCATCTCCTTGATACTTAATACTCTTGCTAGAACCAGAAAGGCTCAGTTCCATCACTGGATCGAGTGAAGGGTCATAGTGCAACAGCAAGGGCTTTTCGGCTTCTCGGGGCATCCGAACCAAATCGAGTTTTTCAAGCGTGTTCTGAATCGCATCCCCCATAGATGTCCCCCAAACAAATTCCAGAATGACATCGCTAACACCTGCACGACTAATACTGCTAATCTCGTTAAGACCTCCTACAACTCCAAGAGCCTCCTCTATTCTCCGGCTGATATCATTTTCCACCTCCTCCGGAGCAGCCCCTGGATATTCGGTCCGAACAGTGAGAGTAGGATAGCTCATTTCCGGCATGAGCGTGACAGGCAGCTGATTGTAAGAAAAATAACCAAATACAACCGCCGCGAGAAATACCATCAACACGGCGACCGGTCGGTCGGTCGTAAAATCAGGGGTGCGATTAGGGGACTCCATTACAGTTAGGAGTAAAAAATCTAGTTCGTGACTTTAACTGAAGCCGCGGTGTTAGTTGAGATTGAGTTAAGCTTGTTTGTGCTAACAGTAGATGGAGCAGACGTCGTCTCACCTGGAATCGGATCGCCTAATTCGCGTATCAAAGAATCCTCCTTGAGACCTGACTGCCCTGCGACAACAATCTTTTCTCCAACATCAAAGCCATTGGTAGGCTCAATGTGAACCTTGTCAGCATTGAGAGGTAAAACCAACTGGCGCTTCACGCTCTTAACTCCATTGGTGCTGTTAATGTGCAATTTGAATGCATACGTTTGGTCATTATCATAGATAATCGATTTCTTCGGTATCAAAGTAGCTTCCCGTTTAGTATTCAATACCAGTTCGACGTCCACCCACATACCAGGACGAAGAGCCCCGAGTTCTTTTACACCAACAGTAACTTTCACTGTGCCAGCGCGCGCCTCGACGATAGGGGAAATTCGCTTCACATAGGCTGGAATAATATTGTTCGCTCCTAGCGTGCTGGATATCAAACGGGCTTCCATGTTTGGCTTAAGCTCTGGCAAATACTGCTCAGGCACATGAATTACTGCGACTGTCGACTCGAAATCGATGATTTCAAATATTGTTCCTCCACTGCTCACCTGATCACCGACCTTCACATCGCGCATTGTTATTGTGCCATCAATCGGAGCACGCACCTCAGTATACTCAAACTGCCGTTGTGCCTCCTCGAAGCTAAGTTGTCTTTGCGATAAAGAAAACTTGGCATTGCGATATTCCTGTTCACTAATGAGATTGTCCTTATAGAGATTTTCCTGCCGCACAAAATCGATCTGCTCTTTATCCAAAAGACTTTTAGCAGAATCAAAATCGTTTTTTTGCCTGTCATTCTCAAGACGTAAAAGAACCTGCCCTTTTTTTACTTTATCTCCTTCCTCGACTAGTAAATCTACAGCAGGATTACTTGTTCGAGCATTGACCTGCACCTGTGCTTCAGCCTCTAACGGAGCGGAGCGCTCTAAAATCTTTTCAATGGGCCCAACGCTAACTTCAGCCAATTCAACTAGTACCGGTTTTGCTTTGCTCTGCTTTTTGGATTTATCCTTAGAACCTTTTTCTTTCCATTCTTCAGAATTGCAACCGGCAATAACTAACGAACAAATAAGCAATAAAGCTTTAAATATTAATGTTTTAGCCATTTTCATTAGTAACTACGCAAGATATTACACAAATCCTTTTAATAGGGTTACGATAAAGGAGTACAAACACACACAGAATCTTAATAAAGCTAAGTTACTGGGCTGATTTTGCTTTAAAGCTTTATAAGGTCAACCGTAATAGGTCGATTTTGGAAAGTCACATAAATGTAATAACCAGCAATATTAACCCAATTGCAATGCGATACCAACCGAACAGCACAAATGTATTGGACTCAATGTATCGCAATAACCACTTAACTGAAAAAAAGGCAGTTACAGAGGAAATCAAAGTGGCCAATGCAAGTTGTCCCCAATCCTCGCTAATCCCCTCCGAAGAATTGAGCGCCTGCAGCACCTTGTACGCTCCTGCCGCCAATAATGTTGGCACCCCTAAAAGAAAAGTAAACTCAATGGCTGGCACACGTCTTAATCCCATTAAAAGAGCAATCAGAATTGTGGATCCTGAACGAGATGCTCCGGGAAAGACTGCCGCCAGTAATTGGCCAAAACCAATAGCAATAGCAATCGACCAAGTAACATTACTCAATTCAGAGCTATTAACTAACCGATTTTCTACGAGTATAAAAAGGACCCCTCCGACCAAAAGAGCCAACGCCACCGGCAGCACATTCTCTGGCAATTCAAAGCCAAGTTTATCAATGAGCACTCCCCCAAAACCAGTAATACAAAATGACACCAACAACTTCGCCAAATAGCCACGTGGTTCAGGCTTATGCCATTGGAATAACAATTGTTTTACCCTCTCTGTGAAATTGAACAGGACTGCAATTACTGCCCCACTTTGGATAGCAATGTTAAACACATCAGATTGTTTTTCTAGCCAACCCAATTGCTGAGGGATAAGCAAATGACCTGTTGACGAGATTGGGAGGAACTCAGTAATACCTTCGATAATACCGAAAAGAACCGATGTTAACCAATCTGGCACACCGCCTTATGGCCTTATTGGTTAGTAAAGCGCAAGGCAATCCTTCAACAAACAACTAAATACAAAAACCTCAAACGGCAAACCTACGACTTAATATTAAATTATATGCATGCCAACCATCTCACTAGTAAAGTTCTCTCTTCCAATCCTTGCGACCCGTTGCCTGCACTATCTTCTTCAAGCGATTCTCTCTTTTTTTACAGGCCTTACCAACTTCTCGAGCAGCTGTAGTCCAGTTTATTTTAGCAAGACTTTTGAGATAATTCTGATTCCGAGGAAACGTTTCAGCTGCAATTCGTTGAGATAAGCCAGCCTTCTTCAATCTTAAGATTGAAATCTTGCACAGCATAGTTATGGCTTCTCTAGGGTTTCCAAGTGCGGGCTTAGCCTGTAGGCGCCCGTTAGATTCTTGCGCATCTAGCCAATTATTAAATTGCCGGACTAACTCGTCACGAGGCTGTGACCAATCAATCCCGAAAGATATCGCCTCCTCAAAGGGGCGCGTTTTTGTATTGGACTTTCCCAATTCAACTATACCAGTTGCCGTTCCTTTTAAAGCATCCGGATTTGATAACGCTCGACGACACTCGGAAGTCTTTAAAAACGGCTCATGACCACTACCGATCTCACGATCCAGCTCCCATTGCAGTGCTCGATGGATTAGAAAACGAGGAGCGTTTTCTAAAACCGAGAAATCCCATTCCTCATTTTTGATATTAACTTTCTTGCTCATTAAAGATAATAGCCAGCAAATAAGCTGGACTAGGATCAAATCGCACCTATTTATAGTAGTGTCAATAAATGAATATAATAGAAAAAATTAATATTTTTAATATTTATTTGCCGATCTTATCCCAAAGCTGCTCGATATCTGGATCGGAAAGAGCAACCTCTCTTATCTTCTCGGGCTCCCCCACCTTCTCAGCAACAAGGTACCAATCAAAAGCCAAATCAATATCTCCAAAGCGACAGGCATAACAAGCAAGGTTATAAGGAATAGCTTCGTTTTTAGGAAAGCGCTCAGCAACCGGCTCAAGGAGCTGATAAGCATCATGGGAACGATTTAAGTAAAATAGCGAATTGGCTTGGTTAATCCATCCTGCCGAACTGTTAGGATATTGCTCTACCATATAGCTGCCAAGTTCGACACAGCGTTCCCATTCTCTTCTTTGTGCGTGAATATGCCACTCAAGATGCAGCACTTCATGATGGTCTCTGTGATGATCAGAAATCTTATCCAAATCTACCAATGCCTCATCCGTATTACCCAACTGCATCCAACCTGTAGCTGCTGAAAGATGCATGCTATCCGGAGGTGGAATCTCTATTGGAGATTCGGTACTCATTCGCTGCCAGATTCTCTTGTGAACGCCTTAACCCCCTTAACCCCGGCCGATTTAGCCGCATCCATAACCTTAATAATTTTTCCAAAAGGGGCATCCGTGTCAGAACGAATGGAAAGCTGACGCTCAGGGTTAACCTCTAACGCTTTTTTTATTTCCTCTTCCAAAGCCCCTTCTCCAATTGGAACTGAACCAAGATAAAAATATGGCGGTTTCTTGGCTACCGTCACAATCAACGAACGATTAACGGAGGGATCCTGTTGAGATTGAGATGACTCCGGTAAAGCCAAACGCACAGCCGCCTGATTTTTGAATGTTGTAGAAACAACCATAAATATAAGGACAACCATTAAAACATCAATCAGTGCGACCACAATGACCGTGGGGGGTTTACGATTTTTACGTGGAAGGAACCGCATATCCGATCAGTTCTCGTTGCTGTTTGGATATTGACGTCTCAAGAAAACGTCAAGATGAGTTTCCATTTCTATACCAAATGTTTCTATTCGCTTGTTGTATATGCTCCACCCTATAAGCGATGGAATAGCTATACTAAGTCCAGATAATGTGGCCCAAAGAGCAGTAGAAATACCTTGTGCAAAAGCCGTAGCCTCTGATTCACCTGTAGCCATTGTACCAAAGATATCGATAAGCCCAACCACAGTTCCTACCAAGCCAAGTAGCGGAGCTATCCCTGTGATAATCTCCAAAACTATCAATCCTCGCTCCATTTTACTTACTTCATGTCGAGCTCGAGTTTGCAAAGCCTCAACATTATCAGGCTTAGCCCACTCGAGATGTTCGATTGCTGTAGTTGTCAAACGAGCCAAGGGCGTATTTTGATGCTGCTGCGCAAACCGTAGAACTGTATTTACATCCGCACGAGTGTAACAGTGATCAAGGCTATCCAATAATGGTCTCGGAAGAATGATTCCACGCCTCAGGGCCCAACCTCTCTCGATGATAAACGTCAAACTAATCACCGAAGTGAGACCCAATAAAATTAAAATCAGAGTATGCACAATATTACTTTCAAATCCCGCTGTTAACCGGGCGAGGGATTCAATCGTCAACCAGAGCTCTCGACAAGTCGAAACCAATAATCATTCATCAAACCACTCATCCTGAGGATCAAATGCCGGGACCGGAATATTGATGATTTTCAACGGGCCAACTGCACGATGCCGACAACCAGGCTTAATGTAAACGGTCGTAAAGGGCTGAACCGGTACACGCTCACCATCCAACTCCAAGTAACCCTCTCCTTCGAGCACGAGATAAATCTCTGTCATCCTCTTATGGTAATGCACTTTAGCCTCCTGATTGATTTCGACTAAATGTAAACTGGCAACTGCCCCCGACTCATTGGAGAAAGCTCGTTTGGCAAAACCACAAGGACAATCTGTTGCCTCTATCTTATCTAATTGCTCAATCAGGTAATTTCCCATCAGAAAAATCATTTTGATCTCCAATTATTTGAGTAGCAAGAGCCAACATTCATAAAATATGAAGAAAAAATAAAATTTCAATATCCCCTGCATACACAACAATTTGTGGTCATAAAGACTTGATGCCACAACAAATTGTGGCAATGTTCTTTTCTTTGCCTAGTTTGACCGAGCTATCTAAGGTAATTTTACAAATAAACGACCTCGGAGCTGTCTATTTGCAATATAAACCTAAAGCCCAATGATCGCCCCCAGAGATTTAGTGACTTTTTCCGCCTGCATAGCTCGGGCCAAGTCAACCACTCCAAAAAGAGGCAAAATGGCAGGGAAAGAAATCAAAAAGATTGTAAAATGTATTGAAAAATTTGACACCATTGAGGACGTCAAGGAGAACGGGGAGACCCAAAAAAATGGGCTTAAGCCTGAACATCTAGATACTGCCGATTGCGCGTTTAAACCGTTCCGCGGTAAACGCTGCATTCATTATATGGCACATCTTAAAATACTGGCTAAAGCTCAGCCGTTTATTCACGGCGAAATCTTCAAAACCGAAAATCTCTCTCAAATGAGTGCACGGTGGAGAAGGTCACAGGCGCCTTTGTACAGGCGCTGAAACTGGGGCTGGAAAGCGTTGCGATTTATCGCAAGGGATCTAAACAGTACCCAGCCGCTTAACACTGCCAAAAGAGTGAGTGTTCTCACTTGGGCTAACAAGCGGATTAAGGAGCTGGAGGAACAGTTGGTCGATCTGTAAAACAGATCGACCAACCTCTCCGGCGACGACCTTTTCTTTCAGGAACATATACATTTTGCAATGGCACTCGTTTTAAATGTCTCAATTCCAGCAAATATTTTAGCTACCCATAAGCTGCGAGCGCTAACTAAATTAACCATTTCCGCCTTGAACTGTTGGCAAAAAAGAAGATCCTAAACGGCTAGTGAATGAGGTAAACGGGAATTACTTAGAAAACTTAATCAGCCAATTTCAAATTGTAGCAGAATTTGTTGAAGGTCATGCATGGGTCAAAGGCCACATCAACGATACATACATCATAACCTGCCAACAGGGAGGAAGCCCTATTAGGTACATATTGCAGCGCATCAATCATGATGTATTTCATCAACCTGCAGTGGTAATGCAAAATGTTAAAGCTACAACAGAGCATTTGCGTAAAAAAATTTCAGAAGAAAGTTCTGTAGATTTAACCCGCCGCACTATGACAATTGTCCCTACTCGTGGTGGGGCACCTTACTATCAAGATATAAAAGGCAATTACTGGCGGGCATATGTTTTCATTGAGCGAGTTAATTCGAGCCATACTGCAGAAAAACCAGAACAAGCCGAACAGGTAGGGCGAGCCTTTGGTTTATTTCAAAAACGACTAGCCGATCTTCCTGCGGAAAAAATTCAAGAAACTATTCCCCAATTTCATAACGGAGCTCTTCGATTCGAAGCATTGAATCAGGCTATTAACGAAGACAAGCAAGGCCGAGCCAATAAAATCCATGATGAAATTGATTTTTGCAAAAAAAATAAAGATATTATCCATACCTTTAGTTCAGCAATAAATGAAGGGAAATTGCCGGTTCGTATTACGCATAATGACACCAAGATTGACAACGTGTTATTAGACAATGAAACCGGCGAAGTGATGTGTATCGTTGATCTTGATACAGTAATGCCGGGATTAGTTCACTACGACTTTGGGGACATGGTTCGCACACTGACTAGTCCTGCAGACGAAGATGATCGCAACCTTAATAATGTCACTATGCGAATGAACTTTTTTGAGGCCTTAAGTAAAGGCTACCTTAGCGAGGCTAACTCTTTTTTAAATAAAACAGAAAAGGATTATCTAGCTGTTTCAGGCAAGGTCATTACTTTCCAATTAGGGTTACGCTTTCTCACTGATTACTTGAATGGTGATTTATATTTTCGAGCGCACCGAGACGGGCACAATCTTGATCGTGCTAGAGTTCAATTCAAGCTTGTGGAAAAAATGATTGAAAACGAAGCAGCGATGAAATCATTAATTTCTTCAATCGTTTAATTAAATTTCTCCTTTATTTTTAAATTCGATTAAAGGTTAAGGAGAGGCATCACGTAGTCGTTCAACGATTGAAGGTAATTTTTTGAGTAAAAATTCAACATCCTGCTCCGTATTATCAATGCCTAAACTGAAGCGCAGGGAACCTTTGGAACGAGCAGCCGGAACTCCCATGGCCTGTAAAACATGAGATGGTTCAATTGAGCCAGTTGTACAAGCAGATCCACTCGATGCGCATATCCCTTCCCTATCTAAAAGCAAAAGAGCGGCCTCAGCTTCAATTCCTTGAAAACCAATATTGGACGTATTCGGCAAGCGCGGCCCCCCTCCATTACGAACAGCCCCGCCAATGGACTGGAAGATACCCTTTTCCAATTTGTCTCGAAGCGATCGAACTTGAGTGTTTTCAGTCTTAATATGGCTAAGCGCAAGTTCTGCCGCTTTTCCAAAAGCTACAATATTGGCAACATTCTCTGTGCCTCCTCGTAAACCGCGTTCCTGCCCCCCTCCAATGATATATGGAGAAAATGAAACCCCACTCTTTATATACAGCAGACCAATCCCTTTAGGCGCTCTAAGCTTATGAGCAGAAAGAGAAAGAAAATCTACACCCAAACTTTTAACATCTATGGACAATTTGCCCGCAACTTGCACAGCATCGGTATGAAATAAAGCTCCCTTACTTCTACAGATAGCCGCTAATTCCTCAATCGGAAACAAAACCCCTGTCTCATTATTTGCCCACATTATCGAAACGATAGCTGTGTCTTCTCGGATTGCTGATTGCAAATCACAAAAATCGATCGCGCCATCAAGATCTACAGGCAAAAGGGTCACCTCGTAACCGCGTTTTTCAAGATGTTGAAAAAATTTAATATTTGCTGAATGTTCGACTGCTGTGCTTACAATATGACGCTTTGTTGGATTCGCAATAAGCGCACCCTGAATGGCAGCGTTGTTGCTTTCTGTCCCACAGCTGGTAAATACTATATTGCGGCTATGCGAACCAATCAGTCTAGCCACACACTCACGGGCCTCCTCAATAAGCCTAGCAGGCTGAATGGCTAAAGAATAAGCACTAGAGGGGTTACCCCAATAATCAGTAAGACAAGGCAACATCGATTCGACAACCTCAGGAGCAATACGGGTCGTAGCATTGTTGTCCAAGTATACCAGACTTTCAGTACTCATTAGCTGTAAACCGACTAATCATACGTTAAACTTAAAAAGCATAACATCACCTTCCTGAACAACGTACTCCTTACCCTCCATACGGTATAATCCGCGATCACGAGCAGTGGCAATTGACCCACACTCAATCAAGTCGTCATACGCAACAGTCTCGGCTTTAATAAATCCACGTTCGAAATCTCCATGAATCACACCTGCCGCCTTCGGAGCAGTATCTCCCTTCCGAATAGTCCAAGCGCGAGTTTCTTTTTCGCCAGTAGTAAAATACGTTTGAAGCCCTAGTAAAGAGTATGATTTTTGAATTAACTGCCCAGCTCCGCTTTCATTAACTCCCATTTCGGATAGGAACTCTCTAGATTCCTGCTCGGATAAGTCGATGAGCTCACTTTCAATCTGCGCACTAATCACTACGGTTTCACAACCATGATGTTTTGCTGCATATTCACATACCTCTTTAAAAAATGGGTTACTATCAGCCTCTGCCAATTCGGAATCTTTTAAATTGGCGGCAAATAAGGTCGGTTTTCCGGAAAGTAAAAACAAATGCTTAGCCAATTCGGCCTCTTCACGCGTAAGTTCACAGGTTATAGCTGGGTGCCCCTCACCAAGATGAGGCTCCATTTTATCAATGATCGCCATTAAAGCGACCGCCTCTTTATTACCGCGCTTAGCTTCCTTATTAAGCTTGTCCTTACGACGTTGAACAGCGTCAAGATCAGCTACGATCAACTCTGTCGATATAGTCTCGATATCACGAACAGGATCAATACTCCCTTCGACATGATGAATGTCACTATCCTCAAAACACCTTACTACATGCACAATGGCGTCAACCTCTCGGATATGACTTAAGAATTTGTTACCTAACCCTTCCCCAGAAGAAGCCCCTTTGACTAAGCCCGCAATATCTACAAATTCAACAGCTGCAGAAATAACCTCTTGTGAACTAGATATTGAGGACAGCACTTCCAATCGCTTATCTGGGACATTTACAACTCCAACATTTGGATCAATCGTACAAAAAGGATAGTTTGCAGACTCCGCCTTTCGTGTACGGGTTACTGCGTTGAACAACGTGGACTTACCTACATTAGGCAATCCAACTATTCCGGCTCTTAACATGGTTTATTCTATGGATTGTTCAGCAACAATCTGTTGCATTTTTTTCTTTAAATCTTCAAGACCCAGATCGAATGCCGCAGATATTTCCATCACATCGACAGGCCCCACTTCCTTGTGGAATTGTTTAAGTTTTTCGATTGAGACTTCCTCGTCCATTTTGTTAGCAGTTACAAGTCGAGGCCGACTAAGCAAATCACTATTATACTTTTCTAACTCCGTCAGCAGCTGTCTATAGTCGTCCCACGGTTCGCGGTTGTCAGTCCCTGCCATATCAATAATAAAAACTAGCACATGACAACGGAGGATATGACGGAGAAACGCATGGCCAAGCCCAACATTATTGTGAGCACCCTCAATAATACCTGGAATATCGCATACGGTTAACCTTGTATAATCATTGAATTCAACAATTCCTATATTCGGATGCAGGGTGGTAAAAGGGTAAGCTGCAATCTTGGGCATTGCAGCGGAGATGGCTGAAAGCAAAGTGGATTTCCCGGCATTTGGATAGCCCACCAAACCAATCTCTGACAGCATACGAAGTTCGAAACGATAAGTGCCCTCCTCGCCTTCCTCTCCCTCTTGAGCAAACCGCGGAGCCTGCCGAACTGAACTTGTAAAATGCATATTTCCTTTTCCACCACGGCCGCCGGAACAAAGTACAAATTGTTGACCATCCTCTGTAAGATCTGCAATGACCGCTGGATCGAAAAGCTCCTCTTCGGGATCTGCTTCAGATTGCTCCTCAAAATTGATTTCCAGTGCCTCCACACCTGATGCTTTTCTTAACTGAACTACATCAGATTTCTCTTGCAATGGTTTTGAATTTGGAAGTTTCCATACAAGCGTGCCGCAAGGAACCTTAATAATAAGCTTTTTCCCGCCTCGACCTGTTTTGCCTTTTCCCTCACCCGGCCTACCATCCTTGGCATGCAGGTGTGGAGAATAAAACTGAGCAACAAGATTATTAATATCGTGATCTGCCTGAAGAATAACATCTCCCCCCTTCCCCCCATCTCCGCCACAAGGTCCGCCCTTGGGCTTGAATGGCTCATGCGAAAAAGCGAGGCAACCATTCCCCCCATTACCGGCCTTTGCGTAGACTTTGACTGAATCAACAAACATTGGGTGAAAAACTAAATTGAATGGATCACTTAAAACAAAAAATGGCGAGGCCATTTGCCCCGCCACTCAAAATCGTAATTACAGCTGCTTAATTTACAGCAACTTCTTGAATCACATTTATGCGGCGTCCATTCTTATCAAACTCAACACGCCCGTCTGTTAGAGCAAAGAGAGTCCAATCACGACCTAGGCCAACGTTACGGCCTGGTGAAAACTTGGTGCCACGCTGACGTACAAGTATATTGCCGGCAATGACAGATTGGCCGCCAAATTTCTTTACCCCAAGACGCTTGCTTTCGCTATCGCGACCATTGCGGGAACTTCCTTGTCCTTTCTTATGTGCCATAACTTATCCGCTAATTTTGTTTATCTTAAGTAATGAAAGATCCTGACGGTGACCGTTTTTATTTCGGTAACCTTTACGACGTTTCATTTTCCAAATTATTAGTTTAGGCCCACGGGTATGTTTAATAACCTCAGCCTCAACTTTTGCGCCTTCGATCGTCGGGGAGCCGATCTTCACTGAGCCAGCCTGATTGAGCATCATTACATTATCAATCGTCAATGCACTACCTGCGTCACCGCTCACGCGATTGACTTCGATAGTGTCACCTTCGGCCACCTTGTATTGTTTGCCTCCCGTTTGAACTACAGCGTACATTTCCAAAAAGGGCGGGAAGAGAACCAGAACTATGAAGCCATGTCAACCCCAGTTCATCAATTTATGACTAGTTTTTAGTTAAAAATACGCCTAGAGACAAAAAATACAGTTTAATGCTATATTTTAAGCATAACTACCCAAGCTGCTTGGCCAAACCTCTATGAGGCAGCTATAGTGCCGGCCACATGAAAATTCCACATTGCTGGGCATTAATTTTTATTATTATTTCTTATCCAGCGATAAAGGTCGAATCATCGGTCAAAACTGAAGATAAACCCAACATTATTTTTTTCCTATCTGACGATCACCGCTGGGATCGCATGGGATGTGCCGGCCACCCATTTTTAAAAACACCGATCCTTGATCGCTTGGCCAATGAAGGCGTTCGCTTCAGCAACATGTTCGTAACCACTTCGATTTGTGCGGCCAGCCGAGCTACAATCTTAACCGGACTATACGAGCGAACCCACCAATTCACCTTCCGCACCCGCCCTATTGACAGCCGGTTCAGCCAAGCAAGCTACCCGGTGCTATTACGAAAGTCCGGCTATAAGACTGGATTTATCGGCAAATTTGGCGTTAGTGTGCAACGGAAAGATCGCGAGGCAATGTTCGATTTCTTCCAGCCGATTGGCCGCGCACCGTTTTTAAAACCGCAACCGGATGGCTCGCTCCGTCACGAAAGTGAACTCGCTGGGGACAGTGCGATCGCGTTTATCGATCAACATAAGGGCAGAGGTCCGTTTTGTCTCTCGGTCAGTTTTAACGCTGCTCATGCTGAGGACGGTGACAAGCGACCCGGAATCGGACACTTCCCCTGGCCTAAAGCAGTCGACGGCATGTATGAAGATATACCTATCAAGGCACCGCATTTATCCGATCTAAAAATTTTTGAAAGCCACCCTGACTTCATGAAAAAGTCGATGAATCGCATTCGATTTTTCTGGCGATGGGACACCCCAGAAAAATACGCCACTAACCTCCGAGCCTACTACCGCATGATTACCGGCATCGACAACGTCATCGGGCGAGTCACGAAACACCTAGAAAAAGCCGGCATGGCTGACAACACCATCATTATCTTCTCCGGCGACAACGGCTACTACGAAGGCCAACGTGGCTTCGCTGGCAAGTGGTCACACTACGAGGAATCATTGCGTGTCCCCCTAATCATCTACGATCCTCGTGCCGACAAAAAGCGCCGCGGCAAGGTGGCCAAGCCGATGGCCCTCAATACCGATATCGCCCCGACCATCCTCAGTTATGCAGGCGTAAAAGCACCAAAACATTATCAAGGGCGCAGTCTTCTCCAAATTATGAATGGAGAAAAAACAACAGGATGGCGCAAAGATACATTCTGCGAACACCTTATGGAAAATAGTACTATCCCTAAGTGGGAGGGGGTAAGAAGCAGCCGCTATGTTTATGCCCGATATTTCCAGCAACAACCTCAATACGAATATCTGCATGATCTTCAAGAAGATCCAGATCAGTTAAAGAATCTTGCCAGTGTCCCAGTCTATAGAAAAATACTTATTCAAATGCGTAAACGCTGTGATTCTTTGCGCGATGATTATGGCGGAGAATATAATCCCTCTCTCGTTGCTGACTACATTGCTGAGCAACGACGCAAGCAAACCGAAAACCAAGCCAAGCGAAAAGCTTTGAAGCAAAAAAAACAGCAGAAATAAATTACTGATCTTTTGAAATTAAGACCTGATAACTTTTTATTTTTTTATGGGCCCGATCAACTCAATAAAATTTCCATCCGGATCCCGATAAACTGCTAGATAATTGTCACCACCCAACTGTGATGGTGTTTCGCCAAGCATTTTTACTCCTGCCTTTTTGGCTCTCTCCACTACCCCAGCCATATCATTTACAAATAAAGTTAGGTAACTAAAACCTAGTGTAGAATGAATGAACTTTTGGCTCGATCGTTTACCTGGAGCGTTAGGAAACGCCATCAATTTTAGACTCGAGCTATCCTCGCCATCATTCAACACAAACCGCCGGGCGACTACTGGCTGATTATCTGTCAAACCGAACTGGGCCACACGTTTCCCCGGCACCTTGAATCCTGGAACCTCTTTCATTCCAACAACTTCAATGTAAAACTTGGCAGCTTGTTTCAAGTCTGAAACAACAATGCCTAAATCTACAGTTTTCTTTGAAAAAACCGGTTGATCCTCGGCTTGAGCAATATAATTAAAGCCTAAAAAAAATGAGAGACTCCAAACCGAAACTGAAATTATCCTAGAAGTAATAGTCATAAACCTAATAATAGAGCCCAAAAATATACATTCAAGCGAAACTAAGATAGCGGCTTGTTCCAACCATATTGCTTAATGTAACCTATCACTTGGCATGACCGTATAGAAGAGTGGCTTTTGTGATATGATCTTAAGATCAAAAATACTGTGGATGATAACATTTTTGGCTATCGCTTGCTGTTGGCCTGTTGCTGCAGTTGAAGGGAAAATCTTTATCACAGACACAAAAGGAAAACGGCATACTCCATTTGATTCAAAAAAAACAAAGGCATCCGTCTTTGTGTTTCTGCTCCGCGACTGCCCGGTATCAAACGTCTACGCACCCGAATTAACCCGCATTCACAAAGAGTATTCTAAGAAAGGAATCGAATTTTTTCTTATTCATCCAGACAAGGATACCGATAAAGAATCCGCTAACGCTCATGCCAAAGAATATAAATTAAGTGCACCAGTGGTGTTGGATCATGACCACAAATTAACCAGACTAGCCGAAGCGAAAGTCACCCCTGAAGCCGCAGTGTTTAATAATAAGGGCAAATTAGTTTATAGTGGCCGCATCGACAACCTATACGCTGACTTTGGCAAGAAGCGATTTAAGCCAACCAAGCGCGACCTCCGCAACACGCTCGATGCTTTGTTAGCTGGCAAGATTTTAACAAAACAAACCACTAAAGCAGTCGGCTGCTATATTGATTTTTCAAATGATAATAAAAAATATCAAAAATAAATTTTTTGTTGGACTATTGTTAGCTGGGTTAAGCAGCTCACAGACAACTGTCATTGCAAAAGCCAAAGCAAATCCAAATTTTACTGAGGATGTAGCACAAATCATTTTTAATAATTGCACAGAATGCCATAGATCTGGTCAAGCAGCGCCATTCTCACTGTCAAACTATAATAATGTTAAAAAACGTGCCAAACTAATAGTAGACGTCACCGAAAGTCGTTACATGCCTCCTTGGCATCCCGTAGAAGACCACGGCAAATTTCTAGATGAAAGACGACTATCAGAAGATGAGCTGACAACTTTAAAGAATTGGGAAAAAACTGGCATGGCTGAAGGCCCGGCTGACAAAATGCCAGCCCCACCTAAATATAAAAGCGACTGGATGCTTGGCAAACCAGACTTGATCGTGACTATGCCTAAAGCATATACAGTTCAAGCTGATGGACCTGATATTTATCGTAGTTTCGTTATTCCGCTCGACCTAAAGGAAGACAAATGGATAGCTGGTTTCGAGGTGAGACCAGGTGCACGATCAGTTTTACATCACGTACTGATTCGCTTGGATGAAACTGGCGAAGCGAGAAAAGCAGACGGCGCACGAGGGATCCCTGGATTTAGTGGGATGCGCGGGATTGGCAGAGGGAATGGCAGAAGTAGCGACCTTTTCTCAGGAAGCCTTGGTGGGTTGGGTGGGTGGGCCGTCGGCGGCACTCCAAGAATTTTACCACTCGGCCTAGCACGCCGACTTCCTGCCGGATCTGACATCGTTTTAAATTCACATTTCCACCCATCAGGAAAAGAAGAGTCAGAAAAAACCACTATAGGTTTTTACTTTGCCAAGAAAAAACCGGAGCGCACTCTGATCGGATTTCAGGTGCCACCTCTCTTCGGCAGTATCTCGGGCCTTAACATTCCAGCAGGACAAAAGGACTATAAGTTGACGAGTAGCTTTACGACTCCAGTAGATATAGACGTGATAGGTGTCGGAGCTCATATGCACTACCTAGGACGTACAGCGAAAGCAACAGCCACCTTGCCAAATGGGACAACCAAGCCTCTATTTTACATCAATGATTGGGATTTCAATTGGCAAAATAACTATTTCTACCAAAATCCTGTTCGACTACCTGCGGGCACAAAGATCAATGGCATAGTAACATTCGACAACTCAGAAAATAACCCACACAATCCAAGTAATCCACCGCGACAAGTTAAGTGGGGACTTGAGTCAACAGATGAAATGGGAAGCGTCAACTTCACAGCTGTGCCAGTAAGCGAGGGTGATTTAGAGCAATTTAAAGATAGTGTTCGCGATCAATTTATAGATGAAGCTCGCAAAATGGCTGATCGGCGGTTCAACTGAGAAAGCAGTGGCCGATCCCGTAATGGAGAAGTTTCAAATCGTCTTCGAGAACGCCTTCGCAATCGAAGTGGCAATACAAGCCGTAGTAGCAACAGCAGCCAGCTGGGTGGAGACTGGCGGAGCAAACTGGGCTCAAGACTCAAGGAATTAGACAAAAATAACAACGGCGAGATCGAAGCTAACGAAGTCGACGAACGGTCAGTCCGATTCATACGGTTCATTGATACTAACAAAGATGGCAAAGTAAGCAAAGAAGAGCTCAGTCGTTTTAATAATCAATAAACAAAAGAGCCTCCATTTAACCCATCTGGTTAAACCAAGTCTCTTATGTATTTAGTAAGTTCATGGGGCGGCTGAAGAAGAGTTGGACGATGCATCTATTTTATTAAGTATTTCATTCTTAAGCTCATTAAATTTTGGCTCCCTAACATCTCCCAGTAACTCGCGAGCTATTTTGGCTTCACCAATATGAGCATGTATTCGGGCTAAATGTATTAGGACGCCTTCTTTTGAACGGCCGTCGGGAGCAAGCACAAGGGCATTATTCCAAGCATTGATGGCCTCCTTAGCATCGAAAGGCCTAGTTGCTAAGTAGACCATGGCCGTATCAGTAGCCAAAGTGAAATTCTTCGGATCTAAAATTAGTGCCTTTTTAAAAAGCTGCAATACCTTTGGGACAACTTGGGTACGATCGATAAGATAGTAGCGTGCAGTCTGATCAGGATAAGCGAAAAGCATTGCTGCCAAATTACGATAATAAAGCGGCTGTTTGGGCGCCAGTTCTGATGCCTTTGTAAAGTGTCTAATGGCTTCTGAAATGTTTCCCTTTTGCCCATAAGCTTTCCCAATATTATTCCATGGCACTGGATTTTGCTTATCTAAATCGCGAGCCTCACTCCATTGCCCCATAGCATCGTCGAGTTTAGCAATCCCACTGTAAAAACTTCCAAACGCTAATCTTGCCTCAACATGCTTTGGATACTTTGCTAAAAAGGCTACATATGCTTGCTCAACTTTATTCAATCGGATTCGTACCTGTTCTCCTAATGATTCAACTGGAATGCCTGATTTTTTCTCTGTTAATTTAGCATTATCACGAATCCATTGATCAACCTCTAAATGAATCTTGTCATCTAGCAGAAGAAGACTACGAAACTCTTTTTCAGCAATTAAAGGTTGAGGGGAATTTTTTGTATTTTCCGCAGCAATCCCAATAGCAACCACAAACAACGGCGATAGTAAGAGTGTATTTCTAAACAAATCCACAAACCCAAAGTATCCTTTTAGAAACAGGTACGTCCAATGCAATCGATCATGATATTTCTCACTTCGCTTGCCCCAAATGCTAAAAATAGCCATTATTTCTTAATTGTTCGCATGAGCTGATTAACCGTGACTTATTCAGAAGCAATTAAACATATGCAAGATTTGCGCATGTTTGGAACTAAGCTTGGGTTGGAAAATCCAAGCCGCCTAGCATCTATGGTCGACTCGCCACACAAAAAGCTTCGCTTCATTCACGTTGCAGGAACAAACGGAAAAGGATCTGTATGTGCTATGCTGGAATCAGTATACAGAGAAGCAGGTTACTGTACCGGCCTGTTTACATCGCCACATCTGATTTCTTTTCGTGAACGCATACAAGTAAATCGAAAACTAATCCCTGAAAAGGCCGTGGCAAGACTTACATCTCAGCTAGCCGAATCAATGACTAGCTTCCCCAAAGGTCAAACCCCAACATTTTTCGAGATGACAGTAGTCATGGCGCTATGCTACTTCAGCGAACAAAAATGCGACGTAGTACTATGGGAAACCGGAATGGGAGGGCGACTTGATGCCACAAATATCGTCACACCAATAGCCAGTGTAATAACCAACATCGGCCTTGACCATACACGATGGCTTGGCAATAGCCTCTCCGAGATAGCTCAAGAAAAATCTGGAATAATCAAACGGGATGTTCCTGCATTTACAGCTGCCCAACAACACGAAGCATTATCGACAATACGTTCCGCAGCCAAAACACAGATGACTGAATTAATCGAGATTGATCAGCCAAATATCAAATTCAACCTTTCTTTGATCGGCCAACACCAACAGATAAATGCAAGTTTAACCAATAATGTCGTGAATAAACTACAATCAATTCTGCCGGTTTCAAATGAGAATATTGAATGTGGATTAAGAAATGTTGATTGGCCTGGCAGATTACAAATTGTAAATATTGGTTTTCAGAAATTTTTACTGGATGGCGCACATAATGTCGAAGGAGCTGCAATGCTCCATCAAGCACTAAAGGCTAATTTCGCTGATCAGTCACTGGTGTTTATCCTGGGAATGGTTAATGAAAAAGACGGAAACGGGTTCTGCCAAAAAATCGCCCCAATAGCTGATCATATAATTTTATCACCTGTAAGAAGTGAGCGGTCGGCAGAGCCATCAACTTTCGAACCGGTTTGTCAAAAAGCTAATCCCAAAGTCAAAACTCTTGTAGTCTCCTGCCTTAGACAAGCGCTAAAACATTGCGAAAAAGAGCCTTTCGTTATTATCACCGGCTCATTTTACCTTGTTGGAGAAGCATTTGAGCAATTAGGCATTGCTTCACAGGCTGCCAAATCAGAACGTTTACTTAATGATTGGGGAACTCCAAGTGGAATGAAGGAAAACAATTTGAACACATGATTTTTTTCTTAGTTTCTCAAAAATGGGTCGCCACACGTACAAGCTTGGCTAAAAATCATCTGAAACCGATATGAAGCCATTTCTTTTACCAATTTTGGGAATCATCCTAACTGGAGCTTTCTTTAATACCAACGCGACAAACATAGGCTCTAAAGCTCCCAAGCTCCAGATTCAGCACTGGATCAAAGGCAACCCAGTCGATATTAATAAAGCAGACGAAAAAAAAATTCATGTAATTGAATTCTGGGCAACTTGGTGTGGGCCTTGCCGCACAAGCATCCCACATCTAACTGAGCTTCAAAAAAAATACAAAAATAAAGGTGTTACCATCATCGGTATCACCGACGAACAGAAGCAAACTGTTGAACGATTTGTGCGTCGTCAAGGCAAACAGATGGAATATACTGTGGCAATTGAAAAAGGCGATAGTATGTCACAATCCTATATGCGTGCTTTTGGGCAAACCGGCATCCCATCAGCATTTGTGGTAGACCAAAAAGACCGAATTGTATGGGTAGGCCACCCAATGAATGGACTCGACGAAGTCATCGACCGTTTAGTGAAAGGCACATTCGATCTAACAGCAGAAATCGCCAAGGAAAAAGCGCAGGTCCGCCTACAGCAACTCTCCGTGCAATACTGGGAACGCTTAGTTGAAGGAGAAAAAAACGATCAAACAAAAAAAATAGGTGACGAATTACTTGCCCTCGTAAAGAACAACGCAGAAGTATCATGCAATATAGCTTGGGCAGTCCTTACAGACGAATCAGTTAAATATCGCGATTTGGATTTTGCCCGAGCCGCAGCTAAAGCGGCATTCGAAGTCTCTGGAGGCAATCAGCCTCAGATCATTGATACCTATGCATTGGCATTATTTGAAAGCGGCGAAATTGAAGAAGCAATAAAGTTACAAAAAAAAGCCCTAAGCCTAGCTAGTGATCAGCAGGAAAAAGTACAATTAAAGAAATCACTCGATCGATTTCAGGCAGCAAAAAAACAAAAAAAATAGCAAGTCCTCTATCCTCCCAATAATGTAGTGTTCAAGATTACAGATATCACTCTATTTAAGAAGGAGCTGAAGCCTAATCTTCAAAAGGCTTTTAAGTTTTTGGTACCATTCTGCTTACATTTCTCATTAATCGCTCAACAAGATCCGGCCTCAAGCATACAGGAGGACTATTCAAAAAAAATTCATCCAATACTGAAGGAATTTTGCTTCGAATGCCACATAGGTGAAGAAGCAGAGGCAGAAGTAAATTTGGAATCTTTTAAAACCATTACCGATTTTCAAAGGGATATAAAAACATGGATCAAAGTGGCGGAAATGCTTTCAAGCCAGCAAATGCCCCCAAAAAAATCTAATCAACCTAGTGAAAAAGAACTAGAAATACTTAAGAAATGGGTGAACAACCTACTCGTTGAAGAAGCTAAAAAGCTTGCTGGAGATCCAGGCCGAGTAGTTTTGCGTAGATTAAATAACTACGAATACAATCAATCTGTCCGCGATCTGACCGGAGTGTCATCGCTTAATCCCACTCATGAATTTCCAGTGGATGGGGCTGCAGGCGAAGGCTTTACAAACTCCGGCGATGCTCTTGGAATGTCTCCAGCATTAATCAACAAATTTCTTGATGCTGGCAAGGCCGTTGCGCGGCACACCGTCTTAATCCCGGGCAATATTCGGTTCTCAGAACATATTAGCGAACGAGACAGAGCTGATGAACTCATAACCCGCATCCGTCAATTTTATGCCGAGTTCGCAAATATCAACAGGCAGACTGGAGACACTTGGGATGACTCTGCCCAATCTAAATCTAATGTCATTAAGCGAAACGGAAGCATCCCATTAGATGATTATTTCTTGGCTACATTAAAAGAGCGAGAAGCACTTGTGCAGAACCGCAAAACCATCGCAAATATTGCTCAGAAATATCATTTGAATGAAAAATACTTTCAAGCACTATGGAAAATGTTAAACGAAGATATCTCCCCACAAGGATCTATATTGCTAAATCAAATACGAGAACAGTGGCGTTCGACTCAAGACACAAATCCAAAGCCATTAACACAGACTATTCACCAGTGGCAACAAGCACTATGGCGGTTTGATCCAATAGGCCATATTGGCCGCAAGGACGGACCAACAGCTTGGATGAACCCTAAAACTTTCACAAAATCCTCTGAAAATTTTAGCTTAAAGCTATCACCTTTGAATAATGGCCAAAGCCTTATAGTTTATCTCGCAGCAAACAACGCAGGAGGCATCGAAAATGATAATTTTGTAAGATGGAGGAACCCTCGCCTAACCGGAGGAAACAAACCCGACCTATCGTTACGTGATATTCCCGGATTAGCTGATCGATTAGCAGACTTACAAAGCGAATCTTTATCACTAACATCTCGTTACCTTACTGCAGTTTCTAAAATAGTTTCGGATCAAACTGATTTAGACACGTTGGCAAATGACTATAAATTGGATCAAGAAATTCTTTCTTCTTGGCTAGATTACATCGGGGCTGGCTCAAGACGACCGGTTATTATTGAAGGGTTATTAACCAAAAAATTGATCCACCTGGGAGGCTCAGAGTATGTAAACGGTTGGGGACTTCCAGAAACCCCTAGCGTAGTAGCTAACTCGTCGAACTCAGAGTATAGAATTCCTGGCATAGCCAGACCGAGAAGCGTTGAGGTTCACCCATCCCCAACACATTTTGTTGCAGTTGGATGGAAAAGCCCAACTAGTGGGGAACTTGTTATCTCAGCAAAAATAGCGGATGCACATGTGAACTGTGGTAATGGGGGTGAATGGTGGGTTCAACATCATACCAGCCGTAAATTAGTAAATATTGGATATGGTGAATATAATACAGGCGGCTCAGGGGAACTAAACCCTTTTAAATTAAATGTAAATGTCGGCGATGTGATTAGACTGGCAATCGGCCCTAGGGATGGGAGTCACGCCTGCGATCTAACTCACGTTGACATGACCCTTACTGAAACCGGTGGCACCAAAAACATTTGGGACATATCTAAAGATATATCTGGCAGAATACTGGATGGAAACCCACTGAAAGACCGGTATGGAAACAATGCAGTTTGGCACTTTTATAGTGGCAATATAGAGGATGTGGCGAAAGTTCCTCATAAAGTATTACAAATACCAAAGGGGTCACTAATTACAAAATGGCTTGATGAAAAGGATGTAACTAAACGTAAAGATCTAGCTGCTCGCATACAGTCTCTGGCCGATGGTAATATTAAGCCCCAACCAAATTCACCTGATGCAATGCTGTTGGAACACTTGTATAAAATAACTATTCCTAAACGATTAAAGAGTCTTATAAAAACCATCAAACCAGACCCTCGCTTTGGCAAACATCCGCTAGGACATTCAGTAGAATCATCTGACTTAATTGTTAGGGCCCCAAACATTATAGAATTACATATACCTTCAAAATTAGCGGAAGGCCGTACACTTGTTGTCTCTGGAGATTTAGAACCGGAATATGGCAAAGCCGGCAGCGTTCAAATTTCTGTAGGATTAGAGAAACCCAGTCCGAATCAACTTTCACCAAATAGACCCATCATCACAACCCCAAACAGCGACACAGAGAAAAGAATAATCTCTAGTCTAAATGATTTCCGCAACCTGTTTCCAGCATCGATCTGTTATCCGCAAATTGTCCCGGTCGACGAAGTGGTTACCATGTCACTTTATTTCCGTGAAGATGAAGCACTTCAACGACTAATGCTAAATGACCCGCAAAAAAGAGAACTAGACCAGCTTTGGGATGAGCTATTATACATCACCAAAGAGCCTATAAAGAAAGAAATTGCTTATGAACAAATCGTTGAGTTTTCAACTCAAGACCGCCCCGACCTTGTAATCGCTTGGAAGCCATATAAACCAATACTAATTAAAGAAGTAGCGGCGTTTCATGAAAGGCTTCTTGAAGATGAACCGAGGCATTTAGATGCCGTAATCGAATGGGCTGGGCTCGCTTGGAGCCGCCCTCTAAATAAAGCAGAAAAGTCTAGCCTTCAAACTCTATATAATAATCTTCGTAATCGTGAAATTAATCACGAGGAAGCCATCAGGCTAACTATTACCAGAATACTAACATCTCCTGTTTTTTTGTACCGACGCGAAACATCTGGCAAGGGACTTGATCCAGTTCCTATCAGTGCCAATGAGCTAGCTAAACGCCTGAGCTATTTCCTGTGGTCCTCCATTCCAGATGCTTCTCTAAGAGACGTGGCGAATAATGGTCAACTGACCGATAACGATGTTCTGATTGATCAAACACGCCGAATGTTGCGTGACTCACGCATAAGCCGCTTAGCTGAACAATTCGCATGCCAATGGCTACACATCCGGGGGTTTGACCAAAACAACGACAAAAACGAACAACGCTTTCCAGAATTCGCCACACTACGAAAAGACATGTACGAAGAATCTATTCGATTCTTCGAGGATATGTTTCGCAATGATGGCTCAGTCTTAGACCTGTTAACAGCAGACCACACATTTTTGAATGAACGTTTAGCCAAACACTATGGCATCAATGGTGTAAGCGGCGAAGCATGGCGTCGCGTCAATGGCATACAAGCCAAAGGCCGTGGTGGGGTGCTCGGCTTAGCCACTGTGCTTGCAATAAATTCTGGGGCCTCTCGCACTAGCCCGATTCTGCGAGGCAATTGGGTTTACGAAACTTTGCTTGGAGAGAAACTTCCTCGCCCCCCTGCTGATGTTCCAATATTACCCGACAGTGTCCCCAACGGACTGACCTCGCGCGAGCTAATAGAAAAACACAGTTCCGCCCCGGAATGTGCAAAGTGTCATGAGCGTATTGACTCCTACGGTTTTGCCCTCGAACAATTTGATCCAATTGGGCGGCANCGACCAACCAATGTTAACACTANAACACAACTTTTAGANGGNACTAAAATTAAAGGGTTAAGCGGCCTGCGGGAACACTTAGCCACCAAACGCCTAAATGATGTGCTGAAGCAATTCTGTCGCAAACTACTTGGCTATGCGCTTGGCCGTGAAGTAGCGCTATCAGATTTATTGCTAATCGAGGAAATGCAAAAGCAGTTAAAGGAACACAACTTTCGATTCAGTAAGGCGGTCGAAGTGATCGTGCTTAGCCCACAATTTCAGAAAATTCGAGGTCGCCAGACTGCAAATCAGGATTGACTAGCATATCAAACGATTCAGCATAAACCGAAAGATAAACTAATGAAACCATCGCTCCAGCAATTCTCACGTCGCACCATGCTCCGTGGAATAGGCGTATCAATGGCTCTTCCATGGATGGAATCATTCCGTGTATGGGGAGACATTAATGGTGACAAACAAAAGGCAAGTAATCCACCAACTCGTATGGCCATTCTTTTTACTGGCTGCGGTTTTCATCGACACGAGTGGTGGGCCAAGGGAGAAGGCTCTAATATGGAGCTCGGAAAGGTTCTTCACCCTCTCAACGATTTTCGAAAAAAAATGGTTTTTGTAAGAGGCCTTTACAATGAAGAAGCGCTCAAGGGAAATATCCATAGTTCGCAAACCGGAAATCTTCTCTCAGGCGCCCCACTGGCATCCGGTGGAAGAATTCAGTCCGGGACTAGTGTCGATCAGTTCGTTGCACAGCAGATTGGACACAGGACTAAGCTTCCAAGTCTAGTATTAGGCTGTGAGAAAGCGAATCCGTCTGTACACAAGGATTACTCAATGCTTTACAGTTCTCATATTTCGTGGACAAGCCCGACAACGCCAACCCCATTAGAAGTTTATCCTGCACTTGCATTTGATCAGATGTTCAAAAATAAAATGCAGGCTGGCGATCAAAGTGTACTCGACGCAATACTTTCCGATGCAAAGGATTTACGACGCAATATAAGTCGTCTGGATCAACAAAAACTCGATGAATATCTAAACTCTGTCCGGGAAGTAGAGCAACGGATAGAGAGCGCTGGCAAACGTGGCGAGTTGCAGGGATGGCGACCTACTTTAACCGCTCCTAATATGCCACGCCCAAAAGACGGATACCCACAAGATATCGTTGAACACATGCGAATCATGAGTGATCTATTGGTTCTTGCGTTTCAAACAGATACCACTCGTATCTGCACATTAAAGCTCAACAACGATCATGGCACGCTACGCTTTCCGCATATCGGCGTAGATTATATGATACACCATTTACTTTCACACAGTGACACGGATGATTGGCTGAAAGTAAACCAGTTTTTCCTCGAGCAAATGGCTTACATCGCCCATCGACTTGATAACATCCAGGAGGGAGAGCGAACCGCGCTTGACAATTCCATGTTAATGCTTTGCTCGAGCATGCTAACCGGACACCACGATGCAACACAATTACCAGTGGTTATGCTTGGAGGAGGAGGAGGCAGAATTAAGGGAGGGCAGAATTTAAACTACCTCGGCAAGAATAACCGGCAAATGTGCCGTCTTTTCTTAAGCATGATGGACAAAATGGATGTTCACCCCCAAACTTTTGGCGATGCAACAGAGCCGCTAAACGAAGTCTAGTAACTGTCATAATCTTGCCCTTCTAAATTAACACGCTTTTTTTGAGGAAAGTCGTTGTATTGTCAACTGACTTATCTAGACTGCGCGGCCCGCGATACTGAAGTTCACATCGCTATTTCTTGCGGATGAAGAAGCCGACTCTTTTTATTGTTTTTCTTACCGTGTTCATCGACGTGGTTGGTTTCTCTATTATTTTTCCGCTATTCCCTGCAATGCTCGACTACTATCTGGAGCTAGATGGCAGAGATAGTCTTATAGGCTCCCTTGTTAATTGGCTCGAGCAATTTGCCGGCGAAGACAAGAATGCAGTAGCCACACTGTTCGGAGGAATACTTGGATCAATATATGGCATTTTACAGTTTGTCTTTGCTCCAATCTGGGGGGCTTTTTCAGACAAAAATGGTCGCAGGCCGACACTGATCTTTACACTTGGCGGGATTGTTTTCGCTAATTTGATATGGATGTTTGCAGGAAGTTTTTCTCTTCTGATTATTGGACGAATCCTTGGAGGAATCATGGCTGGAAACATCTCAACAGCTTCAGCTGTGGCAGCCGATATCACCTCTGAAAAAAACCGAGCATCTGGCATGATTTATATCGGCGTAGCAGTCGGCTTAGGTTTCATACTTGGGCCAGCCATTGGTGGTTTAGCTTATAGTTGGCAAATGGTGGATCCGAACAAGGCTGTGGCAGGATTGGCTTTGCACCCCTTTTCTGGAGCGGCTGTAATTGCACTAGCCATATCCTCAGTAAACTGGGTATTGGTAATTTTTAAATTATCGGAAAGCCTTCCTAAAGAAAAACGCGGTAATAACACCAACACACGAAGTTTTAATCCATTTGCCCAACTTAAAAGAATTAATCTCCCAGGAGTAGCACGGACAAACTTAATTTATTTTGCCTATTGGACCGCATTTTCTTCTGTTGAATTTACCATTACATTTTACGCAATGGAAAGGCATGGTTTTAAACCAATTGACATTGCTTGGATGTTTGTATTCATCGGAATATCCCTCACTCTTTTTCAAGGAGGGGTTGCCCGACAATTAATAAAACGCATAGGCGAAAAGCGCACCGCTCTTGTCGGCATTTTTTTTACGCTTCCTGGATTTATAACTATAGGAAACGCTACAAACAGTGAAATTCTTTACGGAGGACTTTTTCTTATGGCTGCTGGTAGCGGCATGGCGATGCCTTCGCTCAATTCACTAGTATCCCGTTACACTCCAGCTGACCGGCAAGGACTTTCACTTGGTGTTTTTCGTTCCCTTGGATCACTAAGTCGGTCAATTGGCCCTATAATAGGCGGCGTATTGTACTGGAAATTTGGCAGTACTATTCCCTACTGGGTGGGGGCCTCATTCCTAATAGTGCCCTTCTTTATGGCCCTTAGATTACCACCCATATCAGAAGAAAAGAGCCCCGCTTAAAATCTCTTTAATCTTTCTCAGAGCCCTCTGATAAAGAAAGCGGAATTTCCCTCAACACCTCATTGACCGGTTCAAAGTTTGGTAATTCTCTACCCTCAGTCTCTCCGACCTGCAACTTGTTAACCCGCTCGCCACTTGGCCTAACAGATCTTTCATAACTACCAAGAGCGGCATTGTATGCCTTGCCCGCCTGCTCTAGGCCTTTTCGAATTTTATCAAAATG